>DASSTH010000121.1:0-9953 GCA_035708025.1 Nakamurella sp.
TGGTTGCGACCGCGGCCGTTGGCGAGACCGGCCGATTGCAGGGTCCCGGCGATGTGGTCCAGCACGCCGTACGCCAGCTGCGCGTGCGGAGCTGAGACGTCGGCGCGGACGCTGGCCATGCCGTCCGGGGCTGGGTCGACCCGCACGCCGCGATCCCGTCGGGCCGCGTCTTCGCGCCGGGCGGCCGCCTCGGGATCAACGGCGATGACCTGCCTGTCGACCAACTCGCGCACCCGGGACGCCGCGCGGTCGCAGACCAGCGGCAGCACCTTCCGTTCCACGCGGCGGCGCCGTTCGTGGTCCAGCACCATCACCCGGTCGGCGATGATGCCGGCCCGGTAGCCGTCCAGGGTGCCCGCCTCCTGCGCGGCGAGCGTGTCGGGCAGGGTGTCCACCATCATCACGGCGCGCTCGGTACGTGACCGGGCCGTCACCGGCGCCAGGTGCAGCGCACATCCGACCTCCACCGCGGCGACCTTGATCGCGGCCGCCTGCATCGCCGGACCCCAGTCCGGATCGGCGAGCAATCGCGCCGGGTCGACGTCCGGAACGTCTCGGGCGATGCCCAGCGGACTGGCCGCCACGTCTACCAGATCTGCCAGCGGGAGCGCCACGCCCGGACGGGCGAGTGCGGCCAGATAGCGCTGCTGAGTCGCCTGGGCCCAGTTGACCAGGCGCTGCAGTCCGACCACGCCATCCAGCAGGGCTGGAGCGTCCAGATCACCGGGATCTGTGTGCTCCAGGGCGCCCGCGGCCGCACCGCCGGGACGGTGGTGCGCGGCCTCCGCCAGCCGCTCCCGGGCGACCTCCGCCGAGGCGGCCAGCGCCCACTCCGCTTCGGCCCACTCTTCGTCGACCCACTCGGAATCGGTCCACGCTGTGTCCACCCACTCGGTGGTGGGCAACTCTGCTCCGCTGACGCCGGTCGACCGAGCCGTGATGCGGTTGTCGCGCTCGGTTCCCACCGTTCCCCTCCCCCCAGGAGTGGCGTACGCCTGTTCGCCCGACATCCACATTACTCGCCCTCGATGATTCGTCAAGTCGTTCGACAAATATTTCTGTACGTGTTGCGATGGTTCACGTTAAGCGGTCGGACGGCTACCCAGAGGCACCGATTCAGGCGGTGACGGCGGCCCGGCCGCGCATCGCTGGCAGTAGGTTCGCGGGGTGCACAGTTCCGGTGGCCGGTCGCTTCCCAGGTCGCAGACTCCCGGTGGCGGATCGCTTCCGAAGGCGCACTTTTCGGGTGGCGGATCGCTGCCGAGCCCCGCCGGGCCGGCGGCGACGCCCGACGCGCCGGCGCGGACCTTGGCCGAGGTCATCCAGGCCACCACCGTGGACGACCTGCGTGCCGGCGGCAGCATGAAATGGACCATGCCGGGCGAGGGTGAACTCGGGGCGTTCGTGGCCGAGATGGACTTCGGCACCGCACCGGCCGTCACCGCTGCCGTGCATCGCTGCCTGGCCGACGCCGCCTTCGGCTACCTGCCGCCGTGGCTGCACGCCGAGTTCGGCGAGGCCGTCGCGCAGTGGCAACTCGAACGGCACGGCTGGCAGGTCGATCCGGAGAACGTTCATGCCGTCGGGGACGTGCTGTCGGTGCTGCGCATCGCCATCGACCACTTCTCCCGCCCGGGCTCGCCGGTCATCCTGCCGACCCCCGCCTACCATCCGTTCTTCCAGGTCCCGCCCACATGCCTCCGGGAGACCATCGAGGTGCCGTGCCCGTCGCAGGACGGCCGCTACCGGTTGGACCTGGACGGGATCGACCGGGCGTTCGCCGCCGGCGGCCACCTGCTGGTGCTGTGCAACCCGCACAACCCGGTCGGGCGGATGCTCAGCCGTGACGAACTGACCGCACTGGCCGAGGTGGTCGATGCGCGCGGCGGCCGGGTGTTCGCCGACGAGGTGCACGCGCCGATCGTCTATCCGGATTCGCCGCCGCACGTGCCGTACGCCTCGCTGTCGGCGGTGACGGCCGGCCACACCGTCACCGGTACCTCGGCCTCCAAGGCGTTCAACGTGCCCGGACTGAAGTGCGCCGCGGCGATCGTGTCGAACGAGGCGGACGCCCGGGCCTGGTCGGCGATGCCCGAGGTGGTCACCCACGGGGCGAGCACGCCAGGGGTGGCGGCGAACATCGCGGCCTACCGGGACGGCGGGCCGTGGCTGGCCGAGGTGCTGGACTACCTGGCGGGCAACCGGTCGATGCTGGTGCGGTGGGTCGCCGATCGGCTGCCCGAGGTGCGGTTCCGGCCGCCGGAGGGCAGCTATCTGAGCTGGCTCGACCTCCGCCGCTTCGCGCTGCCGTCGGCACCGGCGCAGTTCCTGCGGGACCGCGCGGGAGTATGGGTCAACGATGGCGCCGACTTCGGTGCACCGGGCTTCGTGCGATTGAATATGGCCACCCCGCGGCCGGTGCTGAGCGAGGTGCTGGACCGGATCGCGGGCGCGCTGGAGGGAATGCCGATGCAGGACGGCACGGCGAGGACCCGGTGACCCTGCGCGGCCCGGTGGTGCCATCCCTGCCGGAGGAGCAACCGGTCGCCGGCGTGACCACACCCGCGGATCCGGGCGGCGAGGTCGCCGTGCCGGGCGCCTCCCTGGGCAACCCTGCGGCGGAGGCCTCCCGAGACAACCCGGCGGCGGACGCCTCCCGGGGCAACCCGGTGACCGGCGCCGCGGGTGGCGGCCGGGACCGGGCGGTGACGGGGAAGCCGGAGCCGATGCCCTCCGACCGGACCGCCACCACGTGGCAGGCCGATCCGGACGTGGTCCGGGTGCAACGCCGCACGGTGCGGATGCTGATCGCGGCCCAGGTGGTCGGCGGGATCGGGATCGGCGCGGGCGCCTCGCTGGGGGCGTTGCTCGCGGAGGCCGTCACCGGCTCGGAGGCGACCGCGGGACTGGCCCGCACCTGCGCGACGCTGGGCGCCGCGGTGGTGGCCCTGCCACTGGCGCTGCTGGCCAGCCGGCGCGGCCGGCGGATCGCCCTCGGGCTGGGTTGGGCCCTGGCGGCCGTGGGTGCGGTGGTGCTGGTGGTATCGGCGGCCGCGATGAACGTGCCGCTGCTGATCATCGGCATGCTGCTGTTCGGCGCGGGCACCGCCACCAACCTGCAATCCCGGTTCGCCGCCACCGATCTGGCCGAGCCGCGGCACCGGGCCCGGGCGTTGTCGGTGGTGGTGTGGTCCACCACCATCGGCTCCGTGCTCGGCCCGAACCTGGCGGGTCCGGGCCGGACCTTCGCGGAGTGGTTCGGGGTGCCGGCCACGGCCGGCGGATTCGTCATCTCCGCCGTGGTGCTGGCGGCCGGGGCGATTGCGATGTGGGTGTTCCTACGCCCCGACCCGCTGCTGACCGCCCAGCACCACGCCCGGCTGTCCGGCACTCCGCAGACCCGGCAGCGCAGCCTGGCCGTCACCGCCCGGGCCATCGCGGCCTCCCCGTTGACCCGGTTCGCCTTCGTCACCGTGGTTCTCGGGCACACCGTGATGGCCGCGGTGATGACCATGACGCCGGTGCACATGGCCGATCACGGCGCCAGCCTGGAGCTGATCGGCATGACCATCAGCGTGCACGTGCTGGGCATGTACGCGTTCTCCCCGGTGGTCGGGATGATCTCCGACCGGATCGGACGGGTGCCGGCGATCCTGATCGGCCAGTGCGTGTTCGTGGCATCCGCGGTGATCGCCGGGCTGTCCGGGTCGTCCACCGCGCTGGTGACCGCCGGGCTGTTCCTGCTCGGCCTGGGCTGGTCGTTCTCACTGGTCGCCGGGTCCACCTTGCTGGGCGAGTCGGTGGACGAGGCGATCCGGCCGACCGTGCAGGGCACTGCGGACATGGCGATGAACATGCTCGCCGCGGTGGCCGCCGGGGTGTCCGGGGTGATCCAGAGCTCGATCGGGTTCGGCGGCCTGAATGCGGTGGCGGGCGTCCTGACCATCCCGGTGCTGCTGTTGATGATCGTCACCGGGGTTTCCGGGCGCCGGGTGGCGCAGCTGCGGCTCTGACCGCCCCGACGGCGGGTCCGAGAGCGGCGCGAGGTCGTGCCACCGGCCGATCACCCGGCGACTGGTGACAGCGCGATCACTGCGGCGGCACGATTCGGGCCACGTCCTGCACGAAGGCGATCTCCGCCGCCCGTTGGTAGGCACCGCCACTTTCGTGGCCGTTGAACTCGTACGTGATCATTTCTGACGGGCCGCCGTAGGCGTGCTGGGCGGCGAAGACGGTCGAGGGCGGGCACACGTGGTCGCGCAGCGCGGAGGTGAACAATGCCGGTGCACTGGCCCGCGACCCGTGGTGCATGGCATCGATGTAGCTCAGCGTGTGAAACACCCGCGAAGCATGATCCCGGTGCACCGCAAGGTAGTTCTCCAGCTCACCGTACGGGCCGCTGTCGCTGACCGACAGGGCGCGCCGGATGTGGCACAGGAACGGCACGCCGGCGATCACCGCCGCCAGACCGTCGACCAGGCCGGCCACTGCCAGGGCCATGCCGCCACCTTGGCTGGACCCGGCTGCCACCACCCGGTCCGGGTCGATGCCGTCCAACGTCCGGGCCGCGTCGACGGCACGCACGGCATCGGTGAACAAGCGCCGGTAGTAATAGGTTTCGAATTCGAGAATGCCCTTGGTCAGGCTGCCGGGGTAGGCGGGGTCCGAGCCGTGCGGGTCGGGGGTCACGCCGCCGGAGCCCCAAGTCGAACCTTGACCCCGGGTGTCCATGAACAATTCGGCATAGCCGGCCGACGCCCACAACAGGTGCTCGAACGGCAACCCCCGGCCGCCTCCGTATCCCTCGAAACTGACCACGACGGGCAACGGCCCGGCGGACGCCGCAGGACGGATCAGCCACGCCGCAACCGATTCGCCGCCGAAGCCGGGGAAGCGGACGTCCTCCACCACGAGGGTGCGAAGCCTGGTCTGCACGACCTGTCGCTGCACCGGGACCGACACCGCGCGGGCCTCCGCGAGGGTGCGTGCCCACACCTGGTCGAAGTCGTCCGGAGGGGAGCTGGTGGGACGGTACTGCTGCAGTTGGTCCAGTGGCATGTCGAAGGCGCCCACGGATGCTCCGAACGTCGGCCGGCGATGAAACTGCGCGGTGTCGCAACGGAATCCTAGCAATGGCACCGTGCGGCGCGGGATGCCCGGTCGTGCTCGCCGCGGGCGGCCGGGCTACGATCTTGACCGTGCCCCTTCGATTTCGGCAGCTGTCCGGGCCGGCGGAACTGGCCGGTGCGTCGCGGCTATTGACCGCGGTGTTCGGCTCCGATGGCGATTCGATCCCGGTCGATCTGTTGACGGCGATCGGGTGTGCCGGGGGGTTCGTCGGCGGGGCCCTGCTCGATGAGGAGGATCTGGTGGGGGTTGCCGTCGGATTCGGCGAGATACCTCCACCCGAGACGGACACCGCTCCCGCGTTGCATTCGCATGTCGCGGCGGTCTCGTCGGCGGCGCGCGGACTGCGGGTGGGCCAGGGACTCAAGTGGTACCAGCGGGACTGGGCATTGCAGCGGGGCATCCGGGTCATCCACTGGACGTTCGACCCGTTGGTGCGCCGCAACGCCGTACTGAACCTCAACCGGCTCGGCGCCATCGCTACCGACTACCAAGAGAATCTCTACGGCGCGATCCCCGACAACCTCAACCGTGGCATGGAATCCGACCGGCTGCTGGTTCGGTGGGAGCTCGACAACGCCCGGGTGTTGGCCGCGTGGGAGCGCGCGAACCAGCGGCCGCCCGCTGGGGAGCGGGCGGCGCGAGAGCAGGCCGACGCTCCGCCGGGATCTGTCGGCGGAGCGGCGGGCCTCATCGACACGCCCACGGACATCGAAGCGCTGGTGACGACGCATCCGGCCGCCGCCCGGCGATGGCGTCTCCAGCAGCGGCGGGCATTCGCCGCGCTGGCGCAGGGGTGGACGGTGACGGGTATCGATCCGGACGGCAGATATCAGGTGGAGATCGGATGAAGGTCCAGGCAATCGAACTGCGGCGCATCCAGCTTGCGCTGGTGACGCCGTTCCGCACTTCGCAGTACACCGAATACGACCGGAACCTGCTCATCGTGCAGCTGCACACCGATATCGGCACCGGCTGGTCGGAATGTTCGGCGGACGACGAGCCCGTGTACTGGTCGGAGTACCAGGACGGCGCGATCGACGTCATCACCAAGATCCTGGGGCCGGCCCTGCTGCGTGCGGACGATCTGACGCCAGCCCTGGTCGCGGAGGTTCTGGCACCGTACAAGGGACACCGCACGGCGAAGTGCGCGCTGGAGGCAGCGGTCTTGGACGCCTGGTGCCGGCAAGCGGGCATCTCCCTGGCGGATCACCTCGGGGCCGTGCGACGCGCGGTGCCGGTGGGAGTGTCGGTGGCGATCGAGGACACCATCGAGGCCTTGCTGGCCAGGGTGGACCGTTACCTGGAGGACGGCTACGGCCGGATCAAGCTGAAGATCCAGCCCGGCCGGGATGTCGACGTGGTCCGAGCGGTACGCCAGCACGTCGGCGACGATGTCGTGCTTCAGGTGGACGGGAACGGGGCGTATTCGCTGGCCGACGCCCGGCACCTGGTCCGGTTGGACGATTTCGGGCTGAGCCTGCTCGAGCAGCCGCTCGCGTTCGACGACCTGCGATCACACGCCGCGCTGGCCGCGATGATGCGGACGCCGATCTGCCTGGACGAATCGATCGTGTCGTTGCGGTCCGCGGCCGATGCCATCGCGCTCGGGGCCTGTCGCATCATCAATATCAAGCCCTCCCGGGTGGGCGGATATCTGGAGTCGCGGCGCATTCACGATCTGTGCTTGGGCAACGACATCCCGGTGTGGTGCGGCGGCATGCTGGAGTCGGGTCTGGGCCGGGCCGCCAACCTGGCGCTCGCCGCCCTACCAGGATTTACCATGCCGGGCGACATTTCCGCGACGGATCGCTACTTCGCCGAGGACATCACCCGGCCGTTCGTGTTGCAGGGCAGCAGCATCGCGGTGCCGACCGGGCCCGGTCTCGGTGTAGAACCCGACCTGGACACGCTGACCCGGCTCACGAACTGGCAGACCACCATCCGGGCGGCGCCTGCCTCCTGACCAAGGATCGGGGTCGTGTCGTGAACCGGAACGCTGATCCTGGCAAGCCTTGCCGCTATCGGCGAATGCCGGCGTGCTGGCGCACCCAGTCGATCACGCGCTGGTTGTAGTCGATGCGGTGCGAACCCAGGCCCTGATACAGGAAGCCGTGGCTGGCTCCGGGATAGAGCACCAATCTGGTGGGCACGCGCCGTTCGCGCAATGCGGTGAACCATTGCTGCGCCTGGCCTTTCGGACAGCGCGCGTCGTCGTTGCCCTGCAGGATCAGGGTCGGCGTGCGCACCTGCGCGACCCGGCTCAGCGGCGACAGCGCGCGGAACGGCGCCGGGTCGTCCCACCACGATCCGCCGATTTCGGCCTCGGCCAGGAAGCGGCCCTCGTCGCACGTTCCGGCGTCGCTGACCAGGTCCACCACCGGGCCGCCGGTCACCGCCGCGGCGAACCGGTTGTCGTGCGCGGTCAGGTAGCACGTCATGAAACCGCCGTAGCTGTACCCGGTCACGGCCAACCTGGCCGGATCCGCGATGCCGTCCGCCACCAACTCGTCGAGCGGCTCCAGGAAGTCCTGGGCGTCGGCCCGGCCCCACGCCCCGACCGTGGCGGTGTAGAAGGCCTCCCCATAGCCGTCGCTGGCGCGGGGGTTGAGGACCAGGATGGTCCAGCCGCTGTCGGCGAGCACCTGGTGGTAGAGGTGCACGGGGTCGGCCGAGCCGTTCCACGCGTTGTGCGGGCCACCATGGATGTCCAGCAACAGCGGTTGCGGGCCCTTCGCCGACGCATCGCGCAGCAGCCACCCCTGGACCCGGGTTCCGTCGGAGATGACGAACTCCCGCTCCAGCCGCTCGCGCAGATCGATGTCGGCGCTGGTGCTGCCGTGGGACGTGCAGACGTATTCGCGTTCACCGGCAGGGTCGGTGAACACGATTTCGCCGAAGGAACGCGGGGTGGCGAGCACCAGGGCCACCCGGGCGCCCACTGCGGACATCCCGGACACCACCCGGCCCGCGCCGCCGAGCACCAGGCGCGGTGTTCCGCCCCTCGCGGGCACGGCGAACAGATGGGTGCAACCACGGTCGCGGGCACAGAAGAGGATGGTGCGCCCCTCGTCCACCAGGTGGGGTGGGGCGCCGGGATAGCCGACGGCGCTGCCCCGCATGATGCTGCGGTCCAGGCCGGCGGTGAGGTTCGTCGCGCGCCCGGTCCGGATGTCCAGCCGCCACAGCGAGTCGTGGCCGGTCCGGGTGTCCAGCCGCCCGCCCGCGAGTAACGCCTCGTCATCGAGCCACTGGACGGAATCGAGGTGTCCGTCCGGCGGCCCCACCGGCTGGGGGGCGCCCTGGTCGCCGTCGGCCGCGACGACGTGAACGGCTCTGGTGCGGGTCAGGTCGGCGTCCGGATCCGTGTCGGCGGTGAAGGCGAGCCGCGCCCCGTCCGGTGACCAGCTCGGTGCGCCGGCGTCGAAGTCGCCGCGGGTGATCTGCCGCACCGGACCGCCGGGTGCGTCCGGCGACCGGCCGCCGCCGAACGGCGACAGCAGGTGAACGTGTTGCCGGACGTCGCGTCGCCATGGCTCACCATCGGTCTGGAACCCCAGCCGGTCCGTCACCAGTGGGCGGTGCGGTTCGCTCGCGGCGGCGTCCTGTCCGGAGACCCCGGCGAGGAAGGCGATTCGGTGTCCGTCTGGGCTCCAGGACGCTCGCCCGACGCCGTATGGCATCGCGGTCAGTTGGGTCAGCGCGCCGGATTCGACGGCGAGCAGCCACAACTGGGGGCCGGAGTCACCGCGGCGGAGGAAGACCAGATGCCTGCCATCCGGCGACCACGCCGGTGCCGAGTCGGCGGGGCCGTCGGTGATGGGCCGGGCCGGCGAACCGTCGACGGATGCCATCCACAGTCGGCGTTCGGTGCGGTCGGTGGCGCGGCCGACCGTCGCGACCACGTAGACGATCCGGCGGGTGTCCGGAGCGAGCGCCGGGCTCTCGGGCACCTCGATCGCATACAGGTCGTCGAGGCGTAGGGCCCTTCCCATGACGCTCCATCCGTGCCGGGCGCGGTCGGCCGCGCGATGGAAGGTAACGATGTGGCCGGGACGATTCAGGCCGGGTCGACCGCGGCGTCCCCCGCCGCGCTGGATATTCCGAGCCAGGCCCGGCACACCGCATAGGTCAGGGCGCCGATACACAGTTCACCCTCGTGAATGGTGTCGTACGCCCGGTCGGCCGAATCGGCGGTGAGCACGGCCACCGTCACCGTTGTCGTTGCGCTGCTGACGATCCCGATGTCGGTACGCACGCCCGGGAGCGCCCCGGTCTTGTGCGCGATCGTCAGCGGCACGGCGGCGGTGGGCGACTGTGGCAGGAACCGGGGCAGCATCGACTGGTACACCTGCTGTCCGGCGACCGCGATCGTCTCACTGGCGCCGGGCAACTGGCCGGCCACCAACAGGTCCAGATACCGTCCCAGAGCGTTCGGGGTGGCATAACCCATGGAGGGGTATGCGGTGTCGAAGCCGGCGCTGGCGACACCCCGCAGCCGGATCGCCGGATCGATCAGGTCGGCGATCAGCTCCGCGGCGTGTTCACGACCCATCGACTCGATCACCAGGTTGGTCGCCGTGTTGTCGGACAGGCAGATCATCAACCACGCGAGGTCCCGGTAGGACATCTGCAGGTCTCGCGACAGGTACTGCAGGATGCCCGACCCCCGGGCGACCTCGACCCGGTTTACCGGCACTGGCCGGTCCCAGTCCAGTCCGGTGCGGTTGGCGTGGGCGTGCAGCGCCGTCAGCACCGGAAGCTTAACCGCGCTGGCGGTCGGAAATTCGGTGTCTGCGTTGCTGGTCAGCCGCTCCGATGTGCGC
>DASSTH010000122.1:0-3907 GCA_035708025.1 Nakamurella sp.
GAACTGACCGGCTGGCGCTTCAGCGACACCGACGCCCCCGAGTTCCAGCGACTGGACGGTGACGGGACCATGCGGATGCTCCTGCAACGCCTCGATGACGAGCCCCCGGGCGGCGCCGCCGAGGCGCACCTGGACCTGTGCTGCGACGATCGGTGGGTTGAGGCCGGCCGGCACCGGGAGCTGGGCGCCGAGCATTGCTACGACGGCGCCGGCTGGATCACGCTGGCCGGCCCGACGGGGCGCCGATACTGCATCACCGGCCGGCGCGCGCCGCACTGAGTATTGGCATTGAGCGGATCACCGTGGATGACCGCCCCTCGTCCCGATTCGTTGAGTGCACCGCGTGCCGCGCTTTCTAGGCGTTTTCCGCGGCGAGCGGTGCAGTCAGTGGAAAGCGTGACAGGAGGCGAGGAGGGCCCATTCCGCGACCATCCACCCTCGGAACCTGCCGTTCGGCGCGCCACGGGGAAGCTAGGGGGGACAAACGGCCGGTCGTGTCGCCGGGTAGCGGTAGAATTGACAAGGCGCCGCCCGTAGCGGGCCCTCACGGGCTCGTAGACGGATCGGGCTCCCGTCGAGAACGGATCATTCGACGGCCGGGTCCGGGCCAGAACGGCCAGCGCCGCGGGCGCGTGTCACCCTATCGCGCCGGGGTCCGGGATCGCTCCCGGCTCGCCGGCGCCCGGTGGGCCGGGCCCGTCCGGGCAGTTTCGACGAGCGAGCAGGGGACCAGTGGCGAAGACTCAGAATGCATACGGCGCGTCGTCCATCACGGTGCTCGAGGGGCTGGAGGCGGTCCGCAAGCGCCCCGGCATGTATATCGGCTCCACCGGCGAGCGCGGCCTGCACCACCTGGTGCAGGAGGTGGTGGACAACGCGGTCGACGAGGCGATGGCCGGGTACGGCGACATCATCGAGGTGACGCTGCTCGCCGACGGCGGCGTCACCGTCGCCGACCAGGGCCGCGGCTTCCCGGTGGGCATGCACCCGACGCAGAAGAAGCCGGCCGTGGAGGTCGCGCTCACCATGCTGCATGCCGGCGGCAAGTTCAACTCCGACACCTACGCGGTGTCCGGCGGCCTGCACGGCGTGGGCGTCTCGGTGGTGAACGCGCTGTCCACCCGCCTCACCGTGGAGATCCGGCGGGACGGCAAGCTGTACCGGCAGGAGTACATCAACGCCAAGCCCGGCCCGCTGCAGACCGTCGGCCCGGCCAAGGGCACCGGCACCACGCTGTCGTTCTGGGCCGACCCGGACGTCTTCGAGACCACCGAGTACAAGCTGGAGACCATCTCCCGCCGGCTGCAGGAGATGGCATTCCTGAACAAGGGCCTGACCATCAAGCTGCGCGACGAGCGGCCCAAGGCCATCGAGGTGGCCGAGGCGGACGCGGCCGCGGAGCCCGCCAAGCCGGCCAAGAACGTGCCGGTCGAGCGGGTCTTCTACTACAAGGACGGCCTGGTCGACTACGTCAAGCACCTGAACGCCACCCGGGAGAAGGTGCACGACTCGATCATCGGGTTCGAGTCCAAGGGCGACACCATGGAGGTGGAGGTCGCCATGCAGTGGAACGCGTCCTACACCGAGAGCGTGCACACCTTCGCCAACACCATCAACACCATCGAGGGCGGCACCCACGAGGAGGGCTTCCGGGCCTCGCTGACCTACGTGGTCAACAAGTACGCCAGGGACAAGAAGCTGCTCAAGGAGAAGGAGGAGAACCTCTCCGGCGACGACGTGCGGGAGGGGCTGGCCGCCATCATCTCCATCCGGCTGAAGGAGCCGCAGTTCGAGGGCCAGACCAAGGCCAAGCTGGGCAACACCGAGGCGAAGTCGTTCGTGCAGGTGGCGTGCAACGAGTGGCTGACCGACTGGTTCGAGCGCAACCCCACCGACGCCAAGAAGATCGTCTCCAAGGCGGTCTCCTCGGCCCAGGCGCGGGCGGCCGCCCGCAAGGCCAGGGACCTGGTGCGCCGCAAGGGCGCCCTGGAGATCGGTGGACTGCCCGGCAAGCTGGCCGACTGCCGGTCCACCGACCCGGCCCGCAGCGAGCTGTTCATCGTGGAGGGCGATTCCGCGGGTGGGTCGGCCAAGTCCGGCCGGGACTCGATGTTCCAGGCGATCCTGCCGATCCGCGGGAAGATCATCAACGTGGAGAAGGCCCGCATCGACCGGGTGCTGAAGAACTCCGAGGTGCAGAGCCTGATTACGGCGCTGGGCACGGGGATCCACGACGAGTTCGACCTGTCCAAGGTGCGCTACCACAAGATCGTGCTGATGGCCGACGCCGACGTGGACGGCCAGCACATCCGCACCCTGCTGCTGACCCTGCTGTTCCGCTTCATGCGGCCGCTGGTGGAGGCCGGGTATGTCTACCTCGCTCAGCCACCGCTGTACAAGCTCAAGTGGACCAAGGGCGCGCACGAGTACGCCTACTCCGACAAGGAGCGGGACGGACTGATCGCCAGAGGCGAGGCGGCCGGCCGGCGGCTACCCAAGGACGAGGGGATCCAGCGCTACAAGGGCCTGGGCGAGATGGACGCCAAGGAACTGTGGGAGACCACCATGGACCCCGCCACCAGGCTGATGCTGCAGGTCACCCTGGAGGACGCCGCGATGGCCGACGAGCTGTTCTCCGTGCTGATGGGCGAGGACGTCGAGGCCCGGCGCGGCTTCATCACCCGCAACGCCAAGGACGTGCGGTTCCTTGACTTCTAACGACGTCTGACGGTGACGGGGCAGCCGGGAACCCGCGTTCCGCCCGGCCGGCCCGTCACCGTCGATGCCCGTCACCGATATTTCGTGAAAACCACCGAAGAGGTTGTTGACCAGTGACTGTGCCCCCCGCACCGCCCAACGAATTCGACCGGACCGAGCCGGTCGACATCTCCGACGAGATGCAGCGCTCGTTCATCGACTATGCGATGAGCGTGATCGTCTCCCGGGCGCTGCCCGACGTGCGGGACGGCCTCAAGCCGGTGCACCGCCGGGTGCTGTACGGCATGTACGACTCCGGGTTCCGGCCGGACCGCGGGCGCGTCAAGTCCTCCCGCGTGGTCGGCGACGTGATGGGCAACTACCACCCGCACGGGGACAGCTCGATCTACGACACCCTGGTCCGGATGGCGCAGCCGTGGTCGCTGCGCTACACCCTGGTCGACGGACAGGGCAACTTCGGCTCGCCGGGAAACGACCCGGCCGCGGCCATGCGCTACACCGAGTGCCGCATGTCCAACCTGGCCATGCAGATGCTCGCCGGGATCGACGAAAACACCGTCGACATGATCCCGAACTACGACAACAAGACCTCCGAGCCGACGGTGCTGCCGTCCCGGGTGCCGAACCTGCTGATCAACGGCTCGTCCGGGATCGCCGTCGGCATGGCCACCAACATCCCGCCGCACAACCTGCGCGAGGTGGCCGCGGCGGTGACGTGGTCCCTGGAGCACCCCGACGCCACCGAGGAGGAGCTGCTCGAGGCGTGCATGGAGCGCATCCCGGGTCCGGACTTCCCGACCGGGGCGCTGATCGTCGGGCGGGACGGCATCGAGGAGGCCTACCGCACCGGCCGCGGGTCCATCCGTATGCGCGCGGTGGTGGAGGTGGAGGAGGACGCCAAGGGCCGCACCACCCTGGTGGTGACCGAGCTGCCGTACATCGTCAACCCGGACAACCTGGTGGAGTCGATCGCGCAGCTGCACAAGGACGGCAAGGTCGCTGGGATCGCGGACATCGCCGACGAGTCCAGCGACCGGGTCGGCATGCGGATCGTGATCACGCTCAAGCGCGACGCGGTCGCCAAGGTGGTGCTGGCCAACCTGTACAAGCACACCCAGCTGCAGACCACCTTCGGCGCCAACATGCTGTCCATCGTCGACGGGGTGCCGCGCACCCTGCGGCTGGACCA
>DASSTH010000123.1:0-9139 GCA_035708025.1 Nakamurella sp.
GCCCTGGATCGCTGCGTGCCCTGATATCCGGGCATAGGTGAACATCTCGCTGCTCCCGTCCTGCGGCGGGCATCAGGACTCTGACCCGCTGCGCGGTCAACGTAAGACGTCTGACGACAATCGTCTGTCGCGGGATGCTACCAACCGCCCTGCTCCGGGCACCAGGGGTCTGTGGCAACCGACTCACGCCGACGCCGTGACGGCCCTCGAGTACGGTTGCGCCAGGCGGCGGCGGAGCACCAGCCGAGCCGGTTCGACCAGCGGGGATCGGAGGCCGGGATGCAACTGGCAGTTCCGGATCTGGTGTCCTCGTCCTACTTCCCCGCGCTGGCCGCCACCCGGATGCCGGCGACGCCAGGATCGGGCGCACCGCTGGAACTGCAGCACATCTTCCCGGCCGGCCGGGCCGCGGACGCACTGCGTGACGGGACCGTGCAGTTCTACGCCGGTCCGGCGCACGTGCCGCTGCGCGCCTTCCCGGGGTGGCGGGGCGCGAAGATCCTGATGGCGCTCGCCCAGCGCACCTACTGGCTGCTGGTGCTCCGGCCGGACATCCCGGCCGGCCCCGTGGGAGGACTGGCGGATCTCACGATCTGTGCCGCGCCGGGACCGGACCTGGCGCTGCGCCAGCTGTTCCGGGATGCCGGGCTGGATCTGCAGGGCAGCGGCGTGCGGATCGTGCCGCCCCCGCCCGGTCCGGACACCGGCGAATCGTTCGGGCTGCGGGCCGCGCGGGCGCTGTCCGAAGGTGTCATCGACGGCTTCTGGGCCAACAGCATGGCCGCGGAGGTGGCCGTCCGGCAGGGCGTCGGGCGGGTGGTGCTGGACCCCCGGCGCGGGGACGGCCCGCCCAGCGCGGCGACGTACACCTTCCCGGCGCTCGTCACCACCGACGCGATGATCGACGAACGTCGCGACGACGTCCGCCGCGCCGTCGCGCAGGTGGTCGAGACACAGCGGTGGTTGACGCAAGACCCGGGGCGCGCCACCGGCGTCGTCACCGGGATCTTCCCGCCGTTGGAGGCCGGCCTGATCGAGGATCTGGTGCGCCGCGACGTGCCGTACTACACGCCGGGTGTGGACGAGATCGCGGTCAGCGGTCTGAGCCGGTTCGCGCAGGCCGCCGGTCTGCTGGACGCGCCGGTACGTTACGACGACATGGTGGCGGCCGGCGTGCGTGACTTGTGGGACGGCTGACGGCGCCGTCCGGTCGGCGCCGCATCATGCCGACGGCGTCAGGTCAAGGCGTCATGTCACTGGTTGCACGTTCTGATTGAGCCGGAACAGGTTTCCCGGGTCGTACCGTGCCTTGAGCGCCGCCAGCCGGTCCGCGTTCGCGCCGTAGCAGGCCCGGGCGGCGGCGGGTCCCTCGTCCATCTGGAAGTTCGCGTAGCCGCCCGGCATGCCGTAGGGGAGTAGCGCGTCCCGGAACCCGGTCGACCACCCGCGCAGTTGCTCGGCCATACCGGGGCCGGGGGCCAGCGCGGCGAACATCTGGGCGAAGGCCGCGTCGCGCCACGGCCATGCCGTATCGGTGCGATCCGCGCGCGCGGCGGCGCCGTCCAGCGGGTACAGGTGGCTCTGGCACAACGGGGTCGGCGCGGCGGCACCGAATTCCGCGAACCGTGCTGCCGCCGCGTCCGGCAGGTCCTCGAACAGCAAGCCCGCGAGGTGCCCGTGGCTGCCCGCCGCGGCGCCCGCGTCGAAGGCGGACTGCAACGCCGGGTAGGGCAGTG
Organism: Nakamurella sp.; assembly: GCA_035708025.1. Classification (GTDB taxonomy): domain Bacteria; phylum Actinomycetota; class Actinomycetes; order Mycobacteriales; family Nakamurellaceae; genus Nakamurella. The sequence continues at coordinate 1,737 of DASSTH010000123.1, forward strand.
GGGCCACCGCATCCAGCAGGGGCCGGTGCGCCCGGAACACCGCGAGCGCGCGCTCGGAGTCCTCCGCCGATGCGGTGTTGCACCAGATCAGTGCGCACACCGGTTGCAGCCGCAGATCGGCCGGAAACGGCTCGGCGGGTGGCACGGTCAGCAGCGCCAGGAACGCGTAGATGTCGTCGGGCTGCCCGGCGATCCAATCGCGGTAGAGCCGGACCAGCCGTTCGGTCCGGTCCAGCGGGAACAGCATCGGACCGCCGGTGACGATCGACACCGGGTGCAGCCGCATGCGCAGTTCGGTGACCACCCCGACGTTGCCGCCGCCGCCGGCCAGTGCCCACAGCAGATCCTCGTCACCGCCCGGTCCGGCCCGCACCAGCGACCCATCCGCCAACACGACGTCGGCGCCGGCCAGATTGTCCACCGCCAGCCCGTGTTTGCGGGTCAGGTAGCTGATGCCGCCGCTCAGCGTGAAGCCGGCCATCCCGACGCCGGACACCGTCGGCGTGGTGGTGGCCAGACCGTACGGGTGGGTGGCGGCGTCCACCTGGCCGGCCAGCGCGCCGCCGCCGATCGCCGCGATCCGGCTGTCGGCATCGACTCGCACGCCGTTGATCTCGCGCAGGTCGGCCACGATGCCGCTCTCGACGGATCCGAAACCCGCGGCGCTGTGCCCCCCGGCCCGCACCGCCAGCGGGACGCCCTCCTCTGCGGCGAACCGCACGGTCGCGGCCACGTCGGCCGGGTCGGCACACCGCACGATCGCCGCCGGACGGCGCATCACGGACTGATTGTCGATGGTGCGGGCCAGGTCGTACCCGCGATCCACCGGTCCGATCACCTGCCCGTGCGTCAACCCCCGCAGGGCGGGAGCAATCTCGTGCGCGGCAATGGTCATGGGCTGCCTCCGTTCCACGGACGCACCCAGAGTGCGGGGAGCGGTGCCGGTCCGCGTCGGGAGAAACCCTCAATTCGTGGAGCGACTCTGCAGCCGGTGACGGACCACATAGGCGGCCGCCTCCGCCCGGTTGCGCAGCCCCAGCTTGAACAGCACGTTGCGCACGTGCCGCTCTATGGTCTTGCGGGACAGGAACAATCGTTCGGCCAGCTGAAGGTTGGACAGGCCCTCGCCCAGCAGGTCCAGCACCTCGAGCTCCCGCTGGGTCAACTCGCCCAGCCCCGACGGACCGCCGCGGGTCGCCGACACTCCGAGCTCACGCAACCGGGCGGCGGCCTCGTCGGCCTCCCGGGCCGCGCCCAGGGCGGTGAAGCCCGCCAGGGCCGACCTGGCCTCCGCGACGGCGTCCGCACCATCGAGCAGCCGGGCCAGTTCCATCCGGGAGCGGGCCGCCTCCCACGGCAGCCGTAGCCGGGTGAACAGGCTCACCGCGCTCTCCAGGCTCGCCGCGTCGCGGTGGACGGTTCCGGCGCACCGCAGCGCCCGGGCTCGCAACTGCGGGGTCGCCGTCCGGTCGGCGAGCTCGGTCAGCCGGTGCAGCGCGCCCGCCGATTCCTCGCCCGTGGACGCCCGCGCCACCAGGTCCCACAACCGGGCGGCCTGCGCGGCCACCGCCACACCCGATCGGTAGAGATCCGGACGGTCGGCGGCCTGCCCGTCCAGTTCGCGCAGCCGGCGCACCGCGATGCGCCGGGCGGCCGCGGTGTCGCCCCGACTCAGTTCGAGATCGGCGAGCACCGCGGAACTGCACCCGTAGTCGTGCAGGCCGTCCAGCAGCCGCTCCGCCTCTTCCGGCCGGCCCTGCGCCAGCCGGAGTTGGGCCAGGCAAGCGCACACCTCCGCCTGCAATGCCCGTTCCGCCCGGGCCCCGGCGGTCAGGGCGGCCTCGAATTCCCGCTCGGCGCCGGCCCAATCGCCGCTGTCGAACAGCACGGACCCGTAGTGCACCCGGCACTGCAGGTACAGGTGCGGACTGCCGAACTGCCGGGTGAAGGTGTCGGCCGCCCGGACCCACTGCAGCACGTGGTCGACGTCGGCGGTCTGGGCGCAGGCGCTGATCAGAGTGCAACTGGTGAACACCACGGTGTGCGGGCGCCGGCATTCCCCCGCCAGCGAGGCGGCCATCGCCTCGTCCAGCAGTTCCGCGCCCTCGTCCAGCCGGCCCTGCAGCTGCAGCGAGGCGCCGAGCTGGCTGATGGCACACAGCTCCAGGTCCGGGTCGTCGTGTGCGGCACCGGCCTCGCGGGCCCGCCGGGACCAGGTCTCGGCAGCGGCAGGGTCGGAGCAGTCGTGGCCGCGCAGCAACGAGACCCAGCCGGCCACCGCCGCCAGGCCGTCGGTGCGCACGAGCCGCTCGGCGCGGGCCAGCCAGCCCCGGGCCGCGGCGATGTTGCCCAGGCTCACCCGGTAGTTCAGGTACAGCCCCACGGCGGTCAGCGCGCTCTGGGCTGGGTCGTTGCGGCGCCGGAAGCCGGTGTAGGCGCGTTCCAGGTGGGCGATCGCCTGGTCCACCTCGCCCAGCCACCACAGGGTGTCGCCCAGCCCGGCCAGCGCCTCGGGCGTGGGATCCTGCTCGACCAGCGCCGCGAAGTACTCCCGGGCGGCCTGCCACTCCCCGGTGACCATCGCCGAGCGGGCCGCCGCGGCCAGTTCCCCTGCCGTCGACGTCATCGTGTTGACCGTACGACGTCGCGCGGCACTGTGTGCCGGTCCCAGCACCACTTGTCCGGTCCTGGCAGCAGCTGCCACGGGTGTCGGGACGCCGGAGCCGTTGACGGGACCGGCCGACCGGGCTCGCCCACCGGGAGCTGCCGCTCCGGTCGGCGCGGCCCAGCATCGGCCCAGGCCACCTGCTCGGACGGGTTCGGCAGATCCCGCTTGCGCCCCGGACAATTCGTGGTAACGTACATACCGTGAATACGACGACCGGGCAGCGGCCCTATCGCCAGCGGGCCAGGGCCCGCGCTGCGGACGAGCGCACCGAACGGATCATGCGCGCCGCGGACGAGCTGTTCCGCGAGGTTCCGTTCGAGCAGCTCACCCTTGCCGCGGTGGCCGAGCGGGCGGGGGTGGGGCTGCAGACCCTGATCCGGCGGGTCGGCACCAAGGACGGGCTGGTGCGTGCCGCCATGCAGCACGGCGCCCCCCAGCTGCAACGGTTCCGGGGCCAGATCCCGCCTCCGGATCCGGAGCGGGTGGCGGCGATCGTCTGCGAGCAGTACGAGCAGATGGGCGAGACCATCGACCGGATGATCCGGCAGGAGGACAGCTCGCCGGCCCTGAAGGAAGCGGTCGCGGCGGGCCGTGCATCGCACGCCGACTGGGTGCAGCGGACCTTCGCCCCGGTATTGGCCGAGCGCCCGGCAGACGATCGAAAGGGGTTGCGCGCCCGGCTGATCGCCGTCACCGGGGTCGAGGTCTACCTGGTGATCCGGCGCGACTGCGGCCTGGACCCGGACCACGCCCGGCGCGCCGTCACCGCGCTGCTGGCCGACACCCTGGCCGGGGCGTCACGTTCCGCCGGCGTCCGAGCCGGGGGCTCGTCCTACGCGCCCGACACCGGCGACGGCAGTGAACAGCCTGCGAGGCAGGCGGATTCGGCGTCGTAACGCAGACCACCCCGCATCCGAGCGCCCGTCGCGAGAACTGCCGCACCGGCGGCGCCTCCCGGCCCCCGCAGGTCCGTAACACCGCAGGTCCGTCACACCGCAGTTCTGTCACGGCTGTACCGCAACCCAGGCACCATCCCCCTCATCCACTCCCGGGGCCCAGCGCCCCTTCCCGGAAGGCCCAGAACCGACATGAGCACCATCCTGGTCTACACCCACCCCAGCGCCGGGCACGTCTTCCCGCTGGTGCCCGGACTGCGCGAACTGGTGTCGCGCGGGCACCGCGTGGAGGTCGTCACCGACCCGTCGCTGGTCCAGACGCTGGCGACCGCCGGCCTGACCGCCCACCCGGTCGCCGCCAACATGCTGGCCGTGCAGGTGGCGGACTACGCGGAGAAGACCGGCGCCGCCCGATTGCGCAAGGCGCTGTCCCAGACCACCCGCCGCGGGCTGGCCGAGATGGCCGACCTGCGAACTCACATCGAACGCTGCTCACCGGACGTGCTGCTGGTGGACACCATCGCCTACGGCGCACAGGTCGCCGCCCGGGCATCCGGGCTGCGCTGGTCGATCATCCAGCCCAGCCTGCTGGCGCTGCCCGGTCGGGGCATCCCGCCCTACGGTCTCGGGCTGGCTCCGATGCGGGGGCCGCTGGGTCGGCTGCGCGACCGGCTCGGCTGGACGGTCGTGGAGCGGCTGTACGGCAAGGCACTGCTACCCGGCGTCAACGAGTTGCGCGCCGGCGCCGGCCTGCCACCGTTGACCAGCCCGCTGCAACTGACCGACCAGGCCGACCAGGTGACGGTGCTGGTGAGCGAGCCGCTGGAGTACCACCGGGACGACCTGCCGGCACACGTGCGACTGGTCGGCGGCACCTCCTGGGATCCGGATTCTGCGGTCCCGGACTGGCTGACGGAGCCGGGCGACCCCTGGGTGCTGGTGACCTGCTCCACGGAGTACCAGGCCGACGAGGCGCTGGCCCGCTCCGCGGTGGAGGCGCTGCGCGACGAGCCGGTCCGGGTGGTGATCACGCTGGCCGACGCCTTCGACTCCGCGCACCTGATCCCGGCGCCAAACGTGCGGGTCGAGCGGTTCGTGCCGCACGGTCACGTGCTGCAGCGGGCGGCCGCCGTGATCTGCCCGGCCGGCATGGGTCTGACCCAGAAGGCCGTGGCCGCCGGTGTTCCGGTGGTCGCGGTGCCGTTCGGCCGCGACCAGCCTGAGGTCGCCCGGCGGGTGGTGCAGGCCGGGGCAGGGGTGCAACTGAAGGCCGGCAGGCTCCGCGCGGACCGGCTCCGGGCGGCCGTGCGGCGGGCCATGGCGATGTCGGACCGGGTCCGCGCGGTGGGCCAGCAGGTGGCGGCCAACGGCGGAGCCGGCCGGTTCGCCGACGCGATCGAGGAACTGGTCCCGGCATCCCGGCCATCGGTGACGGGTTAGCAGGGGACGGTCGGACTCCCGCCGGGCGCCGGCACGCGCGGGGGGCCGCCCTGCCGGGGCGCGACGGCCACGGGAGAAGATGGTGGCCATGACTTCCTTCACCACCCGCCCGGAACTCGAGGGCGACTTCGGCATGGTCGCCAGCACGCACTATCTGGGCTCCGCGGTCGGGATGGCGGTCCTGGAGGCCGGCGGCAACGCTATCGACGCGGCGGTCGCCACCGGATTCACCCTGCAGGTGGTGGAGCCGCACCTGAACGGGCCGCTCGGGGACATGAGCCTGCTGTTCGCGCCCGGCGGCGGCCGCCCGGTGGTGCTCTGCGGGCAGGGGCCGGCGCCGGCCGCCGCGACCATCGAGGCGTACACCGCGCTGGGACTGGACCAGGTGCCGGGGTCGGGCCCGCTGGCGGCCGCCATCCCGGGCTCGACGGTCGCCTGGCTGACCCTGCTGCGCGATTACGGGACCATGCCGTTGGACAGCGTGCTGGGCTACGCGATCCACTACGCCGAGCGCGGTTTCCCGGTGTTGCCGTCCATCACGAACACCGTCGCGGCGGTGGCCGACCTGCTGCGGAATGAGTGGACCACCTCGGCCGCGCACTATCTGGCCGCCGGCCGGCCGCCGCAACCCGGCGAGCGGCTGACCAACCCGGCCCAGGCCGCGACCTACCGCCGCCTGGCGGACGCGGCCGCCGGCAAGCCGCGCGAGGCCGGCATCGACGCCGCCATCGCCGCCTGGCGTGAGGGTTTCGTCGCCGAGGCCGTCGACGCGTTCTGCCGCACCGAGTGGATGGACTCCTCCGGAGCCCGGCATCCCGGTGTGCTGACCGGCGCGGACATGGCCGGGTGGACCCCGTCGTACGAGCAGCCGGCCACCGCGGAGTTCGCCGGGCTCACCGTCGCCAAGACCGGCCCGTGGGGTCAGGGGCCGGTGTTGCTGGCCCAGCTGGTGATGCTGGACGGCCTCGACTTGCAGGTCGGCACCGCCGATTTCGTGCACACCGTGGTGGAGGTCGCCAAGCTGGCCTTCGCCGACCGCAACGCCTACTACGGCGACAGCGCCGAAGTGCCGCTGGACGTGCTGCTGTCCGCCGAGTACGCCGCGCAGCGGCGCGACCTGGTCGGCGACACCGCGAGTCTGGAGATGCGCCCCGGCTCGCCCGGCGGGCGGACGCCGGTGCTGCCGGTCTACCCCGGGGTCGAGGGGGCATTGCGCGGCACCACCGGAGAGCCCACGGTGCCGCGCACCGGTGATCGCGCCACCGGACCGGAACCCGGCCGGCCCACCGGGCGGTACGGCGGGCCGGTGGGAGAGCCGGTGCCGGATCCGAACGGCCGCACCCGCGGCGACACCTGCCACATCGACGTGGTGGACCGCTGGGGGACCATGGTGTCGGCCACGCCCAGCGGGGGCTGGCTGCAGTCCTCGCCGATCATCCCCGAACTGGGCTTTCCACTGGGCACGCGGCTGCAGATGATGTCCCTGCAACGCGGGCTGCCCACCACCCTGGTGCCCGGCCGGCGCCCGCGCACCACGCTGTCACCCTCGATGGCGGTGGCCGGCGACCGCACCGTGCTGGCGTTCGGGACGCCCGGCGGCGACCAGCAGGACCAGTGGCAACTGCCGTTCGTGCTCGCGCACCTGACCGGCGGGCTGAACCTGCAGGAGGCCATCGACGCCCCGAGCTTCCACACCACTCATTTCGCCAGCTCGTTCCACCCGCACGAGGCGCACCCCGGCCAGATCGTGATCGAGGACAGGTTCGACCCGGCCGTGCTGGCCGAACTGCGGCGCCGGGGTCATCAGGTGGTGGAGTCGGGCCCATGGACGCTGGGCCGGCTGTCTGCGGTGTCCCGCGACCCGGACAGCGGGGTGCTGCGGGCGGCGGCGAACCCGCGCGGCATGCAGGGCTACGCCGTGGGGCGGTGACGCCATCCACTGGAAGGACGCTCCGGCACAGGCAGGTCGATGCCGCAGGCTCCCATGGCGTCACGATGGCTGAACACTGTACATCTATGGCGTACAGATGTGTAGTCTGCCGTGGAGATGATCGCGGCACCGCTGTGACCGCGCGGCGGCCGTTCGGCCGGAGCGATGATCACACTCCGGTGTGCTGCGGCGTGCTGCGCGGGGTGCGCACGTCGTCCGCGTTAGGCTGACCGCACCGAAAGTCGACTCCAGAAGGGGTATCCAGACCCGCCATGTCCGCTCCGGCATTCCCCCAGATGGGTGGGCGGCTGCGCCTGGCCCGCCAGGCGAAGGGCATGTCGGTTCGCGGGCTCGCTCGCGCGGCCGACGTGTCGGCCAGCCTGATCTCCCAGATCGAGACCGGCAAGACCAGCCCCTCGGTCAGCACTTTGTACGCCATCACCACGGCGCTGCAGATCTCCATCGAGGA
>DASSTH010000124.1:0-11268 GCA_035708025.1 Nakamurella sp.
GTTCGTGTTCGTCATCATCATGTCCCGGTTCGCCGTGCCCGCCCTGGCCCAGGACAAGGTGCTGTACATCGGCATCGTGCTCTCGCTGCTGCTGCGCGCCGTGCTCATCGCGGCCGGCGCCGCGGCCATCGCGGCCGCCAGCTGGGTCTTCTACCTGTTCGGCGCGTTCCTGATCTACACGGCGGTCAAACTGGCCGTCGAGGGCGAGAACGACCCCGCCGACTTCAACGAGAACGCGGTACTGCGCGGCCTGCGCCGGATCCTGCCGCTGCACCCTGGGTACGTCGGCACCCGCATCGCCGTCCGGGTCGCCGGCCGGCGGCGGCTGACCTCGATGTTCATCGTGATCTGCGCGATCGGCATGGCCAATGTCATCTTCGCGCTGGACTCCATCCCCGCGGTCTTCGGCCTCACGCATGACGCCTACGTGGTGTTCGCCGCCAACGCGTTCGCGCTGATGGGCCTCCGGCAGCTGTACTTCCTGGTGGGCGGCCTGCTGGACCGCATCGTCTACCTCAATCTCGGGCTGGCGGTGATCCTGGGCTTCATCGGCGTCAAACTCGTCATCGAGGCATTGCACGGCTCCGGCGTCGACGGCATCGGATCCTTCCACTTCCCCGACATCGGTATCGCCACGTCGCTGGCCTTCATCGGCGTGACACTGCTGGTGACGATCGCCGCCAGCCTGGCCAGATCACGGTGGGAACGGCGCAACGCCGAGAGCTGAACGCCGGTCCCAGGGCCCGACCAGCACGGCGCACGCCCGCGGGCCAGGATGGGGAATTCCGGTGCAGGACGGCACTGCGGGAGAGGGGACGGCCGGATGACCGAGCTCAGCATCGAGCAGATCGACATGCCCACCGCCGACATCGGTGACGTGAATCCGCTGCCGCCGCTGTTCGCCGGGGGCAACGTCAGCAAGGCCGCCGACCTGACGGACGCGCCGGCGGACATGCGGGCCAACGCCGGCTATGGCCGGGTCGGCTCCATCTGCCCCTACCTGCTGCAGGACGGCTACGGCCGGGACCGCCGGCGGCGGTCGCACCGGGTGGCGGTACTGGAGAACGAACAGCTGCGCGCCATTTTCCTGCTGGACGCCGGCGGGCGGCTGTGGTCGCTGCTGCACAAGCCGAGCGGGCGGGACCTGCTGTTCGTCAACCCGATCTTCCAGCCGGCCAACCTGGCGCTGCGCAACGCGTGGCTGGCCGGGGGAGTGGAGTGGAACATCGGCACCATCGGGCACACGCCGCTGACCTGTGAACCGATGCACGCCGCCCGGGTGATCGACGACGACGGCGAGCCGATCCTGCGGATGTACGAGTTCGAACGGCTGCGCCGGGTGGTCTACCAGATCGACGCGCACCTGCCGCCCGGCTCGGCGGAACTGTTCGTGCACGTCCGCATCGTCAACCCGAACCGGGAGCCGGTGCCGATGTACTGGTGGTCCAACATGGCCGTCCCGGAGACGCCGCAGACCCGCGTGCTGGCACCGGCCGACCGGGCATGGAGCTACTCCTACGACACCGTGCTGCGGCACCAGAGCGTGGCGGGCGCGCCGGGCGGCGACGTGTCCTACCCCGCCCGGGCCGACCGCGCCGCCGACTACTTCTTCGACCTGCAGCAGCACCCGCAGCCGTGGATCGCCGCGGTGGACGGCTCCGGAGTCGGAGTGTTCCAGACATCTTCGGCAAACCTGAACGGGCGCAAGTTATTCCATTGGGGCACCGGTCCGGGCGGGCGGCGCTGGCAGGAGTGGCTGACCGGCTCGCCGGAGGGCTACGCGGAGATCCAGGCCGGCCTGGCCCGCACCCAGTTCGAGCACCTGCGCATGCCCGGCGGGGCGGCCTGGTCCTGGACGGAGGCCTACGGGCGGATCGAGTTGCCCGCCGACGCCGCGCACGCGCCCTGGCCGCAGGCCCGAACCGCGGCCGAGGACGCCGTCACCGCCGTCGTCCCCGCACACCGGCTGAGCCAGCGGCACGACGCGGCGACCCGGGTCGCGGACCGGGCGCCGGATGCGGTGCTGCACACCGGAAGCGGCTGGGCAGCGCTGGACCGCCGAATTCGCGCGCGAGCCGGGGAACCCGCCCTGGACGCTCCCGGCACGCCGTTCTCCGACGAGTCCGCCGGAGCCGAGCAGGCGCCCTGGATCACCCTGCTGGACACCGGGACCTTCCCCAGCCCGGAACCGGGCGAGTTCTTGCCCTCGCTGCAGCTGCACCCGATCGTCGTCGACCTGCTGGCCGCCTCGCCCGGGTGGGCCGCACCGGCGGCCGTGGGGGTGGCCAGGGCCTGCGCCGGTGACCTGACCGGCGCCCGGGCGGCGTGGCAGCAGTCGCTGGACCGAACCGAGAACGCCTACAGCCGGCGCAATCTCGCCGTCGTCGCGTTGCACGAGGGCGACGCCGCGACGGCCGTGCGGCATTTCGAGCTGGCGCTGGACGTGGCCGGCGGGCGGGCGCAACCGGAGCTGGTGGAGCCGCTGCGCGCCCTGGGATCGCCCGGATCGCACCCGGCGCTGGTGGCCGAGGTGCTGCGCGCGCTGATCGCCGCCGGGGACGCCGACCGCGCGCTGCGGCTGATCGACGGCCTGCCGGTGGATCAGCGGTGCCGCGGCCGGATCCGGATGCTGGAGGCGACGGCCGCGCTGCAGGCCGGCGACCTGCAGCGGTGTGGGGCGATCCTGGAGGACACCGACCTGGCGGTCGCGGACCTGCGCGAGGGCGAGGACTCGCTGGACCAACTGTGGTGGGACTACCGGACCCGGCTCGCCGCCGCCCGCACCGGCCGGGCGCCGGACGCCGCGCTGCGTGCCGAGACCGAGGATGCCGACGCGGTTCCCGCGCACCTGGACTTCCGGATGAGGCCGGCAGCCCGCCGCACCGGCCCTGCCTGACCCACGCCCGCCTGCGCTATCCCGACGCGGCCTTGACCGGCGGCCAGTCCACCACCCTGGTCTCGATCCGCAATCCGCCCTGCGGCCGGCCTCCGGCCAGCTTCGACACCCGCAGGAGGAAGTGCGTCCACATGTTCAGCTGGATCTCCTTGGCCAGCCGCAGCCGGTGGTACAGCAGGTCCGCCAGCCGGTCGCCGGACCGGGTCCAGGACTCGATGTCGAAGCGCAGGGCGTCGCCAACCTGTTCGGCGCGGAATTCGATGTGGCCGGCCTCCAGGTGACCCTGCAGGGTCAGCAGTTGCATCGCCGTGGCGCTGCGCCGCACCGCGCGGACCGGCCCGTTCCACGGCCCCGGCATGCGCACCACGTACTCGTCGCCGTCTCGCAGCGGACCTGCCGGGCCGCGGGTCTTGACGAAGGCGGCCATCTCCGGACTGGCCCGATTCAGGTTGGCGGCCACGATGTCCAGCAGATCGCCGGGTGTCATCGCGCTGTGCACGATGCGCACCGCGTAGCGGCGATGCACCAACGGGCCGACACCGTCGAGCAGGCTCTGCCGGCCGGGCCCACCGCCGATCGGGTCGTCGGCGCGGTCCCAGCCCTCGGGCAGATCCGTGCCGTCACCCGCCCGTTCGCTGCGGTGCAGCGGCACGGTCCGCCACAGGTAGCGCCAACTCACCACGGCGATGGCCAGCGGCCAGCGCGCCACCACGGCGATCCGCGAGGCACGGCCGGTGGAGACCACGTCTGTATCGTGGCACAGGAGTGGCTCCGCTCGCCGGATCGGCCGGAAGGGTTCGCCATGACGCTGGCAGAGTTATTGCACAAGGCCGGAGTGCGCCGATCCCACCTGCAACTCGCGTCCATGGGGAGCGTCGGCCTGTGCATCACCCTGTGGATCCGGGCAAAGACCGTGGACCAGGACGAGCGCGGCAACGCGGAACGACGCGCGCTGTTCGTCGGCCTGTGGCCACCCACCCTCTGGCTGATGGCCGATTCGCTCGGGGATCTCGAGTAGTCCTTGGGTACCGGGCTGATCCATTCGGCCGATGCGCCGCGGGCGTTGGCCGAACTGGCGCGGCGGCAGATCAATTACGACCCGGCCATGGCGCCGTGTGACGGCCGGATAGCGGGACACTGGCACCTCGACTCCGGCGAGATCGAACTCGGCACGGAGGCGCCCGGCCCGCCGCTGACCGACGGCGTGTTCGCCCGGGCGTGCTTCCTGGTACGCTGGTACGAATTCACCGACCCCGCCATCGTGCGGGCGGTCTACCGGGCCGACAGCGACCTGTTGGGCCGGGACATGCTGCTGGAGGCGCGGTTCTTCGGATTGCGCTTCCACCTCGGGGTGCGCGTCACCGCCGTGCTGGACGAGGTGCGCGGCAGCGGGAGCGGGGCTCAGCGGGTTTGGGGGTGGAGCTACCAGACGCTGCAGGGCCATCTGGAACAGGGCCGGCTGAACTACGAGGTGATCAAGGACCTGGCCTCCGGTGCGGTCGGATTCCGGGTGGTCGGCTACTCCCGGGCGGCCCCCATCCGCAATCCGCTGATCCGGCTCGGCTTCGCGCTGTTCGGCCGGCGCACCCAGACCCGCTTCTACCGCACCATCCAGCAACGCATGCGGTCCCTGGTCAACGGCCCGGCGGACGGCCGATCGCTGCCCGGCCCCGGCAGCCGGCCGGACGGTGTGGTGGTGGCGCCGTCCGGAGCCGGGACGCGCCCGCTGGACCGGGTGGGCTGGTGGGTGCACCACCCGGGCCGCTAGCCGGCTCGTCGCCCGGCGGTGGACCGGCCCGGCCGCCGCGCGGCGACCCGGTCAGCTCGGCCGGAGCAACTCCACCAACCCGGGCACATCGGCCACCGTCACGGTGAGGTTGGGATGCCGCAACAGTCCGAACGGCTCGATCCCGCGGACCGGCTCGGCGAATTCCAGGCACACGCCGCGCGTGGGGTTGGTGGCGAAGGTGAGCCCGCGGTCGACCAGTGACAGGTGCGCCGGCCCCGCCGTCTTGATGATCTGGTACGGGCCAGTGACGGCCACCGACCGGATGTTGGCAACCGGCGTGCGGACGCTCCACCATCCGAAGCGGGCGAGGAACTGGTCGTCGAAGACCCGAACCACGGCGGATCCTTCGGTGATCCCGAACAGCCGGCCCAGGACCCGGTAGGTGGGGTCGAATCGGAAGCCGAACTCGCGGACGGGTGACGTGGTCATCGATCCCTCCGGCCTCGATCCACGCCGGGCGAGCGGGAGTGGGAGCGGCGGTCACCGGCGGTCATCCCACAGAGCTGCCCGGCCCGCGGACCGGGCAACCGCTCAGGCCGCCCGCAGGATCGCCACCAGGAAGTCGGCGTCGTCCCGCCACGGGCGCAGATCCCAGGTGGACAGCATCAGGTCGGGTTGCAGCCCGGCCGCCTCCACGTCGGCCAGGAACTCCGGGAAGGGGTAGCCGCGACCGGAGCCGAAACCCGCGGCGATCCGCCCGTCCCGGCCCAGCACCGCCCGCAGGTTGCCCAATACGGCCCGCCGGGTGCTGGGTGCCAGGAAGGTCATCACGTTGCCGGCCACCACCACCGCGTCGAACGGGTCGGTCACGCCCGCGCCGGCCAGGTCCAGGTCGGCCAGGTCCTGCACCAGCCAGGTGGGTCCCGGATGGTCGACTGTGGCCGCGTCGATCAGCACCGGATCGACGTCCACCCCGACCACCAGGTGGCCGCGCCGGTGCAACTCGCCGCCCACCCGCCCGGGCCCGCACCCGGCGTCCAGTACCCGCGACCCGCGCGGCAGCATGGCGTCCACCAGGCGCGCCTCACCGTGCAGATCCGCTCCGGCGGCCGCCATGTCGCGGAACCGCTGGACATACCAGGCGGAGTGTTCCGGATTCTCCTCGACCCGGCGCGTCCACAGGCTCTTGTCGACCATCCGGACATTGTCCGGGTTCGCCGGACCGGGCATGCCATCGGGGCGGGGCGGGCCGCCTCGCCGTGCCGCCCGCCACCGTCGGTGGACTATGCCGGGTCCGCCTCTCCGTGCTGCCCGTAGATGCCGGTGGACTGCGCGGCGCCGATCAGGGCGTCCTCCTGCCGCACGTTGTCCAACTGGACGACGCGGGTGGGAAGCACCGACGCGTACAGCCAGTCGGTCGCCACCCGGATCCTGGCCTGCACCGTGGGCAGCACGTACAGGTGGTAACCGCGGGTGACGATCTTGGCGATCGGGCCGGTGAGCGGTATGCCCAACGGGCGGGCCACCGACGCGGTGCCGCCGAAGTCGGCCACCAGCCCCAGATCGCGGTGCCGGTAACGCTTGCGATGCCCCACTCCCAGGCTGGCGGCCACGTTGCGGGCGGCCACCACACCCTGCCGCTGCGCGTGCTGGGCGGTCGGCGCGGTGACGGGCATGCTGCCGTCGGCGCCCCGGTCGGCCGCGAGGTCCGGAATCGCTGCGGCGTCGCCCGCCGCCCACACGTTCGGCTGGCCGGGCACCGACAGGTCGGCCTCGGCCACCAGCCGCCCGCGCGAGGTGGGCAGGCCGAGGGTGGCGATCAGCGGGCTGGGGGCGACCCCGGCGCTCCAGATCAAGGTGCGGGTGGGCACCTCGGTCCCGTCGGTGAGGGTGACCGAGGTGGCCGTCGCAGACGCGATGCTCAGGCCGAGGCGCACCTCCACCCCGCGCCGGCGCAGCACGCGCAGGGCGGCCCGGCCCAGCCGTGGGCCCAGTTCCGGCAGCACCTGCGGAGCGAGGTCGACCAGCAGCCAGCGGATCTCGTCCGGGTGGATGGTGCTCCACCGCGACGCGACCTTGCGGATCCAGTGCTGGCTCTGAGCCACGAACTCCGAGCCGGTGTACCCCGGCGCCCACCGCCACGACGGTCAGGCGTTCCGCGCGTTCCTGCCGCCCGGCCGGATCGTCCGGCAGCGCGTCGGCCCGATCGAGTTGGGCCAGCAGGTGGTTGCGCAGGAACGTCGCCTCTCGCAGGGTCTTCATCCCGTGGGCGTGCTCCGGGATCCCCGGGATGTCGAACTGCCGGGTGACCGATCCCGGCGCCAGCACCAGCCGGTCCCAGGACAGCGTCTCGGGGTCGGATTCGCGCGGGTTCACCCGTACCGTGCGCCGGTCGAAGTCGACCGCCGTCACCCGCCCGATGATCAGGCGCACACCCGGCAAGGCCTGGCGCAGCGGGACGGCGATGTCCCGGGGATCCAGTACCCCGGTGCCCACCTCCGGCAGCAGCGGGCTGTACAGCAGGTAGTCGGTGGGGGACACCAGCGTCACCTGTGCGACGCCGCGGACCAGGCGACGCAGCCGCTTGGCCGCGTAGAAGCCGGCGAACCCGCCACCGACCACCACGATGTGCGGCATCGGCGCGGATCCTGTGGCGTCGAAGCGCCGCCGACGCCGCAGCCGGAGCCGTTGCGGCGCAGCGGATGTCGACGGCGAGTGGGCAGGTGCGGGCGTGTTCTCGGGCATTGTCATCCTCACCGGCGGTCGGGCGCCGCGGTTCGGCGCCGAGCGATCACCTGGGGTTGGCGGCGATCCATTCGGCCAGCGTGATGCGGCCCAACTGGGCTCCGGGGCCCGTGGTGATCGCGTCGTCGGCCAGTTCCGTGCCGAAGTACCGGGCGTGCTCGTCGCTGACCACCGTACGGGGATCGTGGTCGGCGGCCAACACCGCGCCGACGGCGTCGGCGAACGGGAGCTTCTCCGGCCCACCGATCTCCAGGGTCCCAGTGACCGGATCGGACACCGCCGCCCTGGTCACCGCGGCAGCCACGTCCTCCGCGGCGATCGGCTGCAGCAAACCGGTCGGCACCCGCACCGTGCCGCCCTCGGTGGCGGCGTCGGCGATGGCCCGCAGGAACTCGCAGAACTGGGTGGAGCGGACGATGGAGTACGGCCGGCCCGCCGATTCGATCACCCGCTCCTGGGCGACCTTGGCGCGCATGTACCCACTGTCCGGCACCCGATCCGCGCCGACGATGGTCAGCGCGACGTGGTGGCCGACGCCGGCGTCCGCCTCCGCCGCGAGCAGGTTCCGCCCGGCGGTCCGGAAGAACTCCAGCACCGCCGCGTCCTCGAACGAGGGCGAGTTGGCGAGGTCGACGACCACGTCCGAGCCGGCGAGGGCCTCGCGCAGGCCCTCGCCGGTAAGCGTGTTGACGCCGGTGCCCGGCGACGCAGCGACCGGATCGTGCCCCAGTTCCCGCAGGTTGCGGACCACCTTGCTGCCGATCAGTCCGGTGCCGCCGATCACCACGATCTTCACCGTTACCGCCTCTCGTCGGCCCACCGGTGTCGGTTCGCAACGGTGGTCAGGGTTGACGCTGACGCGTCTGCCCGGCCGGTCGCATTTCGTCGAAGCCCCCAGTCTGGCCCCTGGCGGGATCGCGGCGGAACCGGGTCCGTGGCCAGCGCCTAGGCTCGCCAGGTGCGCAGCCTGCAGCAGATCGACCAGTGGCCGGTGCAGCATGCGGCAGCCGCCGTGGTGACGGCCGACGGCGTGGCGGCCACCCGGGGTGACGTGGACCGCGTCTTCCCGTTGGCGTCGGTGACGAAGCTGCTCTCGGCGCACGCGGTGCTGGTGGCGGTCCAGGAGGGTGTGCTGGACCTGGACGACGTGGCCGGCCCGCCCGGCGCGACGGTGCGCCACCTGCTGGCCCACGCCTCGGGGCTGGCGTTCGACGAGGATCGGGTGCAGGCCCGGCCGGGCGCCCGGCGGATCTACTCCAGCGCCGGCTACGCCGTGCTGGGTGACCTGGTGGCGGCGCGGTCCGGATTCGCCTTCGCCGACTACCTGGCCGAGGCCGTGGCGGCTCCGTTGGGCCTGCGGTCGACGGTGCTGGCCGGGCCGGCGGGTCACGGCGCCCGTTCCACCGTCACCGACCTGGTCGCATACGCCCGCGAACTGCTCGTCCCCACCGTGCTGGCCAACGAGATGCACCATGCGGCAACCACTGTCGCGTTTCCGGGACTGGACGGGGTGTTGCCGGGCTACGGGATCCAACGGCCCAACGACTGGGGACTGGGCCCGGAGATCCGCGGCACCAAGGACCCGCACTGGACCGGTCGCCGCAATTCGCCGCGCACCGTCGGGCATTTTGGCCAGTCCGGCACCTTCTGCTGGGCGGACCCGGAGGCCGGGGTGGCGCTGGTGGCGTTGACCGACCGGGACTTCGGCGACTGGTGCAAGCCGCTGTGGCCGGCGCTGTCCGATGCGGTGCTGGCGGAGATCACCGGCTGACCCAGCGCTACAGGCGGGTCAGCACCCCGTCGGCCAGCAGGTCGGCCGACCCCGGCGCGGTGTCCAGGAACAGCTGCGGCTCGATCAACTCCAGTTCCATCACCAGCGGGGCATCCGCCGGGCCCACCACATCCACCCGCCCGTACAGCAGCGGCCGGCTCCCCGGCAGCAGCTCGGGCACCGCGTCCAGCGCCCGTCGCGCCAGTGCGAGGTCGGCGCCGGTCGCCGCCACCGGCGACGCGGTGCCGCCATGCTCGACCTGGACGCGGAAGTCGCCACCCGCCGGAACCTTGCGCACCGCATGCGAGAAGCGGCCGTCCAGGAAGATCAGCGACCGCTCGCCGTGCACCACCTCGGGCACGAAGGGCTGCACCAGCGCGTCCCCGGACGCCGTCACCGTCCCCAGGTGACGTGCCGCCGCGGGCGAACCGGACCCGAACCGGCCCACTCCGACCGCTCCGGCCGATACCGCAGGCTTGACGATGATCTCGGCCGCGTCCAGTTCCGGCAGGACCGCGGAGCCGGCCGGGACCACCATGGTGGGAACCACCGGCACCCCGACCGCGGCCAACTGCGTGAGGTAGGACTTGTGCGCGTTCCAGCGCACCACCGCCGGCGGGTTGCACACCGGCCCGGGAAGGCCGTGCAGGGTGGCCAGGAACCGGCGTAGCTGCGCCGGATAGTCCCAGGTGCTGCGGATGATCACCAGATCGACGTCGGTGGTGATGACGGAAGGGTCGGTCCACGGCAGCGTCCGGGACCGCACGCCACGCCCGGCCAACGCCGCGGCCAGCAGCGGGGTGTCCGGCTCGTCGAATATCAGGTTCTCGGTGGTCAGCAGCAGTACGTCGGGCACCCACAGATGCTGCCAGAAGCCGCCGCGGACGCTCGCTGCCGGATGCATCCCGGGGTCAGCGACCCGGGCCGCCCACCCGCCGGGTGTCCGCGGCCTCCACCGGGACCGCCTCGCCGTCGCTGCCGTGCGCGGCGATCATCTCCTCCAGGTCGCCGCGCAACCGTTCCAGCTCGCCGCGCAGGTAGTCCCGGGTGGCGATCTCGCCGATGGCCACCCGCAGTGCGGCCAGCTCGCGGGCCAGGAACTCGGTGTCCGCCTTGGTCTGCGCCGCCCGCGCGCGGTCCTCCTCCAGGCTGATCCGGTCCCGGTCGTCCTGCCGGTTCTGCGCCAGCAGGATCAGCGGCGCCGCGTAGGCGGCCTGCACCGAGAACATCAGGTTCAGCAGGATGAACGGGTAGTGGTCCCAATGGAAGACGAACGGCAGGATGTTCAGCACGATCCAGATCAGCACCAGCAGGGTCTGCCAGAACAGGAACTTGCCGGTGCCCATGAACCGGGCCAGGCCCTCGGAGAACCGGCCGAACGCCTCCGGGTCGATCTCCACCGAGAACCGGCTGCGGGAGCGCGGCTGATCCAGCCGGCGCGGGCGTGCCTCAGCCACGGCCGGCACCTCCCCTCGATGCCGTTCGCGCGGGCGCCGCCGCGGCCCGAGCGGTCACCGGACTCGGCGGCGGCATCTCGCCCAGGCTCATGTCCCGCCAGTTGTCCGGCAGCAGGTGGTCCAGCACGTCGTCCACCGCCACCGCGCCGAGCAGGTGCTCCTCGTCGTCCACCACCGGTGCGCACACCAGGTTGTAGGTGGCGAAGAACCGCGTCACCTCGGCCAGCTTCGCGTCCGCCGACAGCCGCGCCATCTCGGTGTCCAGCACACCGGCCACCAGTTCGAAGGGCGGCTCGCGCAACAGCCGCTGGGTGTGCACGCAACCCAGGTAGCGGCCGGTCGGCGTGGATTGCGGCGGTCGGCAGACGAACACCATCGACGCCAGCGCCGGCGTCAGGTCAGGGGCCCGCACCCGGGCCAGCGCCTCCGCGACAGTGGCGTCCGGGGCGAGCACCACCGGCTCGGTGGTCATCAACCCGCCGGCGGTGTCGAAGGAGTACTGCAGCAGCCGGCGGACCGGTTCGGACTCCTCCGGCTCCATCAGCTCCAGCAGCCGGTCCTTGACCCCCGGGGGCAACTCGCCCAGCAGGTCCGCGGCGTCGTCCGGGTTCATCGCCTCCAGCACATCCGCGGCACGGGCCTCGTCCAGGTGGGTCAGCAGGTCCTTCTG
>DASSTH010000125.1:0-17345 GCA_035708025.1 Nakamurella sp.
CGGCCGCCCGCACGGCGAGCGGAACGAGCAGGCCGGCCACGGCCACCGCGGCAGCGGCGGCGGTGACCACCGGGTGGTGCAGCAATCTCTTGTGGGGGGAAACGCGAACTCGCATGGCCACCGCCCATCCGGCCGCCGCACGTCGAACCGGCCCCGCACCAGCCCCCGACGACAACCTCCGACGAGCACTATTCGCCCGCCGCCCGGACCCGGCAACCGCTGCAGCGTGAGAACCCCCTGTATGGCGTACGAACCCTCAGTACGCGTCACGGTGGGTGATCGACGGGCGCAATTCGCCTGTTGTGCAACGACTTGCCCGAAAACGGACAGACCCTGAATGCAGCGCTTCGCCGAGAGTGGTTGTCTGTCAGTCGGTGTCGCGCACCATCACCGGATCGGCGGAGAATCGCGCGGTGCGGGCATCGCGCTCGGTGCCGAATCGGTGGGTCAGGATCCCGTACAGCTCCGGGCGCCGGGCCGCCATCCAGCGGCGCCCGCTGGACAACGGCACCAGGTCCAGGTCCAGGTCCGCCAGCACCATCGCGTCCTCCGCCGCCCAGGTCTCGGCGAGGATCCGCCCATAGGGATCGAGGATCATCGCGTTGCCGGTGCGCACCTCGTCGTCGTCGCGGCCGACGCCGTTGCTGAACAGCAGGAACAACCCATTGTCGTGCGCCCGGGACGGCAGCCAGCGCATCAGCCAGCCGCGGCCGTTCGGACCGCGCAAGGCCTCCTCGATGCTGGCCGGGTCGGCCCTCCGGTTCTCCCACAGCGCCAACGGGATCGGCTTCATGCCGTGCGGGCTGCGCGATGCCGTGCCACCGGTCTGGTGCGGGGCCAGCAGCACCGTGGCGCCCATCAGGGCGCAGGCCCGCACGTTCTCCACCAGGTTGTTGTCGTAGCAGATCAGCGTGGCCATCCGCACCCCCCAGGGAGTGTCGAACACGGTGTACCCGTCACCGCTGGAGATCGCCTCGTGCTCGAAGGCGTGCAGCTTGCGGTGCACGTGCACCGACCCGTCCGGCAGGCAGACGGCGTAGGAGTTGTACAGCCGGTCGCCGGCGCGCTCGATGAACCCGGCCCCGACACCGATCCCGCGTTCTCCGGCGATCCGGGCCACCGCCGTCACCAACGGGCCGTCCGCCGGCTCGGCCAGCTCCCAGAGTTGCTCGGCGGTGTGGTTGCGCAGGTGCCAGTAGCCGACCAGGCACATCTCCGGACACACCACCAACTGCGCGCCTGCGCCCCCAGCCTCGGCGGCGAAGTGTGCCACCCGCTCCAGGTTGTACCGCTTGTCGTCCGGCCGGTGCTCGAACTGCACCGCTGCCACCCGCAAGTTCTGGCCCATCCGGCTCCTCCTCGCCCCGGCGTGCCACGCCGGTCACGGTGCATTGTCCCGCCGCCTAGGATCAACTGCGTGCCCGCACCGAAGTCACGACCCGCGATCACCGCGACGTCAGGCGGGTCGAGGTCGTCCGCGGCGGCTGCCGGGCACGAAGCGGACGCCTCGGCGGAGTTCGCCGGCTTCCCGCCGGCGGCGCTGGACTTCTACGACGACCTGGAGGTCGACAACTCCAAGACGTTCTGGGAGGCGCACAAGGACGTCTACCTGTCGGCCGTTCGCGGGCCGATGACCGCGCTGACCGATGGCCTCGCGCCGGAGTTCGGACCCGCCAAGGTGTTCCGCCCGTATCGCGACGTGCGGTTCGCGGGGGACAAGACGCCGTACAAGACCCATCAGGGCGCCTTCGTCGCGCTCGCGCCGGCCACCGGCTGGTATGTCGAGCTTGCCGCCCCCGGCCTTCGGGTGGCCGCCGGCTTCTATCACGCCAGCTCCGCCGGCATCGCCGCCGTGCGAGCCGCGATCGACGGGCCGGACGGCGCGGGCCTGGCGAAGATGCTGGCCTCGCTGCGCCGCAAGGGCTTCGACGTCGGCGGGGAACGGCTCAAGACCACGCCGCGCGGGTTCGACGCCGACCACCCGCGCATCGACCTGCTGCGGCACAAATCGCTGACCGTGAGCCGGAACTACGGATTCCAGCCGGTGATCCACACGCCGCACCTGCTGGATGCGGTGCGCCGGGACTGGCGGGCGGCCCGGCCGCTGGTGGAGTGGCTGGCGGCACGGCTGGCCGGAACGGACTAGCCCGCCAGCACGCCGGGCCGGTCAACGCCGAGACGGTGACAGGCCCAGTTCACCGGGCCGGTAAGGCCCGGACGCCGTCAGGCACAGAGCGCGCGTCACGCCGGCGCGGTCCGCCCGATCCGCACCCGCCAGACCTCCGGGCCCTGCTCCAGGTACTCCCAACTGAACCGGCCCGACTGCTCGGCATCGAACTGGTAGCGCAGCGGTTTCGGGTCGTGATCGTTGACCAGGACGTACGCCTGGCCGGGTGCCAGGTCTTGGAACGCCTGCAGGATCAGCTCGTGCCGTCGGCGGGGAATCTCCTGGCGGACGTCGAGGATGCGATCGGGTGCTGTCACGGGTGCTGCCGTCCTTTCGTCGCGAAGCGTCGTTGCCGGACCAGAGCCCGACCATGGTGGTGTGCCTTACCGGCCCTCAGCCGGTGACCCCCTCCCGGACGGGATGTCCGGCGACCAGTTCCGTGTCCACCCCGAGCGCGCCCAGCTTGGCGGCACCGCCGGGGGATCCCAGCGGGGCCGGCCGGCCGGGCAGCGGTTCGGCGAAGAATCGGTCGTTGTCGGCCGCGAACGCCTGCCACTGGTCCGGCAGGTCGTCCTCGTAGAAGATCGCTTCCACCGGGCACACCGGCTCGCAGGCGCCACAATCCACGCACTCGTCCGGGTGGATGTAGAGCGACCGGCCGCCCTCGTAGATGCAGTCGACCGGGCACTCCTCCACGCAGGCTCGGTCGAGCACGTCGATGCACGGTTCGGCGATGACGTAGGTCATGGCGGCTCCCTTCACCGGACGCCGGGCCGGGGGCGCGCCCGACGGCGCGCCTTCATTTATACAACCTAGAGTTGTAAAAAATAGGGGTCAAGCGGGTGTGCCGGGCGCCACCTCGTGCGTTTGATCACCGCCGGGCCGTGCGGCCGGTGCGTCGGGTCGCGGTTCCGATCCGTCGGTCCCGTCACCGCCGGGCCGGCCCAGCAGCACGGTGCGCGTGAGGTGGTAGAGCATGCCGGCGAACGTCAGCGCCCAGACGGCCAGCGCCAGCCAGCTCTCGTTCGCGCCGATCGCCTCCACGATGGGCAGGTCGTCCGCCTGCCCCAGGAAGTGCGACCCCACGCCGTACATGCCCAGCGGGAACACCACGCTCCACAGTGGCGCGGTGTAGCTCAGCGGAATGCGGTGCACCACGTGCCGCCAGAACCCGGCGGCCAGCAGCACCGGGATCAGCCAAGTGCCGAACGCCCAGAACACCACCGACACGCCGGCGGCCAGGCCGCGGGTGGCGGCCACCATCGGTGCGTCGGCCATCTGCACGATCCGGGCGCCGGCCACCACGGTGATGGCGGTCGCGCCCATGGACACGAAGTACGGCGGCGTGAGGTCGCGCGGGCCGATCGGGTAGAGCATCATCCGCGCCGCCACGAGGACCCCGGCCGCCCCGTACAGGAACAGCCCGACCGCCCACGACACCACCGCCAGCAGCGCCAATTCCCGGCGGATGCCGTCCATCTGCGGTTCCAGCGCGGCGGCCAGCACCGCCACGGACTGGCTGGCCACCACCCAGATGAACCAGGTGCCGTTGGCCTGCTGCACCACCGACGTGCTGCGCGACCGGCCCAGCACCACGCTCCATGGCACCACGTATCCGAGCACCAGCCAGCCGATCCCGCCCACCACCAGCAGGCCGAGCGCCGCACCGTACGCCTGGCGGTTGACCAGGGCGGTGCCCAGCACATCGGTGCCGGCCACGAAGGTGAAGAACCCGAAGGCGATCCGGGCGTCCCGCAGGTCGGCCAGCATTCGGGCCGGGTAGGCCACCAGCCGCCAGATCGTCAGCACCACCAGCACCCCGTAGGCGATCATGGCCAGCACCAGCAGCGGCACCGAGAGTGCCTGCAGGCCATGGTTGTCCATCGCCAACGACACGATGCCGGTGGCCATCACCAGGGCGAAGTAGCCAGGGTTCAGCACTCGCACCCCGCCGGCGATGCGCCCGGTCAGTCCGTCCGGCCCGGTCCGGCCGGCCCCCGGTCGAGCGTGGCCACTGCCGGACCGTTCGGACCGCAGTCCCCCGGACCGGGGCGCTGGCTTCGGCATCATCGACCGGGTGGGCGCGCCATCAGCACGGCGGGGCGGTGCGCATCGTCACGGGTCACGGTCCGCTGCGGCCGTCAGTACGGCACGCCGATCTTGCGCCACTTCCGTCCGCCCGTGCCGGGTTCGGTCGGGTGCCTGGCCTCCCGGCTGCGGAACACCACGTATGGCCGCCACAGGTACCACAGCGGATAGCTCCAGGCGTGCACCAGCCGGGTGAACGGCCACACCGCCCAGATCACCCAGGAGGCGATGGCGTGCACCTGGTAGACGATCGGTGCCGTCACCACGGTGGCCACCTCCGGGTTGCCGCTGAACAACCCACGGAACCACGGCGAAATGGTGTGCCGGTAGTCGTACGGCTCGATCACCAGGTTCATGGCGGTCGGCACGATGCCGGTCAGGATGATGATCAGCAACAGGATCAGGGCCAGGTAGTCCACCCCGGTGGTGGTGGCCCGCACCCGCGGCACGAACAGCCGGCGGGACGCCAGGATCACCACCCCCACGATCACCAGCACCGCGGCCGCCGTGCCGGCGATCGCCGCGAACCAGTGATAGGCCCGCTCGGGCACCCCGATCGCGCTCACCCAGGACGCGGGGATGAGGATGCCCAGGGCGTGACCGGCGATGGCGGCGAAGGTGGCGTAGTGGAACAACGGGCCGCCCCACTTGAGCAGCCGCCGCTCCTGCAGTTGGGTGGAGCGGCTGGTCCAGCCGAACTGGTCGTAACGCCACCGCCAGATGTGGCCGACCACGAAGATCGCCAGCGCGGCGTACGGAAGCGCCACCCACAGCAGGATCTCCCAGGTGCTGACCTGGCTCGTCATGGCAGCAGCTCCTCGTCGGGTCGGTGGCCGGCGGCGGGATAACCGGCCAGGTACTCCGGGGGCGCGAAGGGTTCCAGCCCGACCTGCTCCGTCGGCGGGCCGGATTCCCAGGCGGCCAGCACCTGGCGCAGCTCACGGTGGCCCAGCGACGGCAGCTGGGCGCAGACCGCGGACAGCAACTCGGCATAGGGCGACCCGGTGTCCTGCAGCGCGCGGCGGAGCAGCTCCAGGTCGGTGCGGTGGCCGTGCAGCAGCCGGCGTCCCCGGTCACACAGGGCGGCGAAGTCCAGCACCATCGGCAGGTAGTCCGGCAGCTCGTCCTCGCACGGTGTGAAACCCGCTGTGCGGTAGGCCGTCTTGAACTCCACCAGGGCCATTCCGCGGTTGCGGGTGTCGCCGTACCGGTAGTAGGTCAGGTAGAGCGCGCAGCGCCGCCGCAGGTCGAAGGTCTCCACGTAGTGCGCGGCCACCTGCTGCTGTGGCGTTCCGGCGAACCAGGACAGGAACGCGCCGAGGTGCTCCCTGGCGCGTCGCGGCGACGCGGACCGGGCCGCGTCGGTGAGCGTGTCGATGCCGTCGAACATGGCCGCGGTCGGGTACTGCAGCAGAACCGACACCAGCTTCAGGGTCTGGTCGGTGGCGCCGGAGAACGCCTGCGGTGACGCGAATCCCGCGGGAGACGATCCCTGCGGTGACGGGGAGGGCGGCGGTGACGGGGATCCCGGGGCGGCGGGCCGCGCGGCGAGCCGGCTCATGGGCTTTCCGGCTCCGGGAACAGGTGCTGCGGCGCCTGCCCCCTGGCGTTCCAGCCGAGCAGGTTGAAGTGCGTCCGGCCGTCCTGCGCGCGGAACGTGCTGCCCTGCCCGGGTGCGCCGGTCGCCTGGAACGACTGGATGCCGTGCGGCCCGGTGCCGCCCATGCCGGGCCCGCCCTCGGTGTCCAGGCTGCAGAACAGCTGCTCGTGCTGGCCCATCAGCCGGCCGGCCTCTTCGGCGTGCGCGGGCGGGATGACGTACCGGTCGGAGTACTTGCCGACCGCCAGCAGCCGGTACAGGTCCTGCAGGTCCTCCGCGGTGGCGCCGACGGTGGACGGCAGGTGCTCCGGTTCCGGCAGGCCCAACTGCTTGGCCCGCTGGATCGCGCGGATCACCGTCAGCTTGCGCAGCACGGTGCGGATCACCTCGGTGTCGCCGGCGGTGAACAGGTTCGCCAGGTACTCCATCGGGATGCGCAGCGACTCGATGGTGGCGAACACCCGGTCCGGGTCGGCGTCGTCGTACCCGCTGGCGTGCACCACATCGGCCACCGGGGACAGTGGCGGGATGTACCAGACCATGGGCAGGGTGCGGTATTCCGGGTGCAGCGGCAGCGCCACCCGGTGTCGCACGGCCAGCTCGTACACCGGCGACCGCTGGGCCGCCTCGATCCAGTCGTGCGGGATGCCGGCGTCCGCCGCGGCCGCCTGCACCGCGGGGTCGTGCGGATCCAGGAACACGTCCAGCTGGGCCTGGTACAGGTGCTGGGGGTCCGGGGTGGCGGCCGCGTCCAGCACCTTGTCCGCGTCGTACAGGAACAGCCCCAGGTAGCGCAGCCGGCCCACGCAGGTCTCCGAGCAGATGGTGGGCTGCCCGGCCTCGATCCGCGGGTAGCAGAAGGTGCACTTCTCCGCTTTGCCGGTGCGGTGGTTGAAGTACACCTTCTTGTAGGGGCATCCGGACACACAGAACCGCCAGCCGCGGCAGCGGTCCTGGTCCACCAGCACGATGCCGTCCTCGGCGCGCTTGTACATCGCGCCGGACGGGCAGGAGGCCACGCAGGACGGGTTCAGGCAGTGTTCGCAAATCCGCGGCAGGTAGAACATGAAGACCTGCTCGAACTCCATCCGCACCTGCTCCTGCAACCCGCGCAGGTTGGGGTCGTGCACCGCGGTCTGCGGGCCGCCGGCCAGGTCGTCGTCGAAGTTGCTGCCCCACTTGACGGTCATGTCCCGGCCGGTCAGCGCGGAGATGGAGTGTGCGCTCGGGTTCGGGGTGCCCAGCGGGGCGTCCAGCACCGTCTGGTAGTCGTAGGTCCACGGATCGCCGTAGTCGTCGATGGTCGGCAGGTCCGGGTTGTAGAAGATGTTCAGCAGCTTGCGTAACCGGCCACCGGCCTTGAGCTGCAGCCGTCCCTTGCCGTCCAGCGTCCAGCCGCCGTGCCACTGCTCCTGGTCCTCGTACCGCTTCGGGTAGCCGATGCCCGGCTTGGTCTCCACGTTGTTGAAATAGACGTACTCGGTGCCCGGTCGGTTGGTCCACACCTGTTTGCAGGTCACACTGCAGGTGTGGCAGCCGATGCACTTGTCCAGGTTCATCACCATGGCGACGTTGGCCATCACACGCATCGTGGCACCCCCTGGATCCCGTGGCGGGCGAGCGGATTCCTCATCGGAACTGCACCTCCTGGGAGCGCCGGCGGATCACGGTGACCTCGTCGCGCTGGTTGCCGGTCGGCCCGTAGTAGTTGAACCCGTAGCTGAACTGCGCGTACCCGCCGATCATGTGCGTCGGCTTGATCACCAGCCGGGTCAGCGAGTTGTCGCCGCCGCCGTGCCAGCCGGAGATCTCCGACCGCGGCGTCATCAGGTGCCGGTCCATGGCGTGGTAGTAGTACACCGTCCCGGCCGGCATCCGGTGGGTGACCGCGGCGCGGGCCACCACCACGCCGTTGCGGTTGTAGGCCTCGATCCAGTCGTTGTCCGTCACACCGATGCTGGCGGCGTCGGTGGGGCTCATCCAGATCACCGGACCACCACGGAACAGCCGCAGCATGTGCAGGTTGTCCTGGTATTCGGAGTGGATCGACCATTTCGAGTGTGGCGTCAGGTATCTCAGCACGATCTCCGGGCGTCCGGGATCCCCGATGGTCTGGTCGCCGAAGTGCCGGATGAAGTTCAGCGGGGGCCGGTACACCGGCAACTGCTCCCCGTACTCGGCCATCCAGTCGTGGTCCAGGAAGAAGTGCATGCGCCCGGTCAGGGTGTGCCACGGCTTGAGCCGCTCGGTGTTCACCACGAACGGTGAGTACCGCCGGCCGCCGCTCTCGCTGCCCGACCACTCCGGTGACGTGATGACCGCGCGCGGCTGGATCTGCGTGTCGTGGAAGGTGATCCGCTCCTCGGCGCGCTCCTCGGCCAGGTCCGCCAGGTCGCGTCCGGTGCGCTTTTCCAGCTCCCGCCAGCCCTGCAGCGCCAGCTGACCGTTGGTGGTGCCGGACAGCGCCAGCACCGCCTCGGCCAGGTGCACGTCGCGGGCCAGCGACGGCCGCCCGGCGCCCACGCCGCTGCGCACCACCCCGTTGGCGCGGCGCAGGTAGTCCACCGCCGCGTCCGGTCGGACCGTCACCGCCTTGGTCGTGGTCCCCAGGGTGTCCACCAGCGGCCCGAGGGCGGCCATCTTGTCCGCCACCGCGGTGTAGTCCCGCTCGATGGTGATCAGCCTGGGCATCGTCACCCCGGGCACCGGATCGACGCCCTCGGCCCGCCAGTCCCGTACCCGGCCGCGCGGCTGGGCCAGTTCGTCGGCGGTGTCGTGCGCGAGCGGTGCCGCGAGCACGTCGGTGCGGGTACCCAGGTGCGCGACCGCCAGCCGGGAGAACTCCCGGGCGATGGTGTGGAAGGCGTCGAAGTCGGTGCGGGTCTCCCAGGGCGGCGGGATGGCCGGGTTGAAGGAGTGCACGAACGGGTGCATGTCGGTGCTGGACAGGTCGTGCTTCTCGTACCAGGTGGCGGCCGGCAGCACGATGTCGGAGTAGGTGCAGGTGCTGGTCATCCGGAAGTCCAGCGTGGTGATCAGGTCGAGCTTGGCGCGCGGCGCCTCGTCCCGCCACCGGACCTCACTGGGCCGCAACTCCGGGGGCGTCTCGTCGGCGCTGACCGCGTCGTCCACCCCCAGCAGGTGCCGCATGAAGTACTCCATGCCCTTGCCGGAGGAACCCAGCAGGTTCGCCCGCCATACCGTCATCACCCGCGGGAAGTTGGCCGGGTCGTCGGGATCCTCGCCGGCGAACCGCAGCCGGCCGGCGGTGAGCTCGGAGACCACGTACTCGCCGACCGGCACACCGGCCGCCGCGGCGTCGTCGGCCAGCTGCAGCGGATTGCGGTCGAACGCCGGGTGGGACGGCTGCCAGCCCAGCCGGGAGGCCAGGGCCAGACAGTCGGCGAACGCCTTGCCACGGAACAGCCCGGGTCCCAACGGGTTCGACAGCTCCGCGGCGCCGAACCGGTCGTAGCGCCACTGGTCGGTGTGCAAGTAGAAGTACGACGTCCCGGTCATGTGCCGGGTGGGCCGCTGCCAGTCCAGGGCGAAGGCGGCGGTGGTCCACCCGGTGAGCGGGCGCACCTTCTCCTGGCCGACGTAATGCGCCCAGCCACCGCCGTTGCGGCCCTGGCATCCGCACAGCATCAGCAGCGTCAAGAAGGTCCGGTAGATCTGGTCGGAGTGGTACCAGTGGTTGGTCCCGGCGCCCATGGCGATCATCGAGCGGCCCTTGGACAGTTCCGCATTGCGCGCGAACTCCCGCGCCACCCGGGCGGCCGCCGCCGCCGGCACCGAGGTGATGTCCTGCTGCCAGGCGGGGGTTCCGGGCGATGACGGGTCGTCGTACCCGGCCGGCCACTGGCCCGGCAGCCCGTCCCTGGGCACCCCGTACTGGGCCATCAGCAGGTCGAACACCGTGGTCACCAGGTGCTCGCCGACGCGCAGCGCCGGCACGCCGCGGCGGATGGTGCCGCCGCCCTCGGTGTCCCCGACGTCGAAGCGCGGCAGGTCCACCGGCACCGCCTCGTGCGGCCGGTCGTACAGGGTCAGCGCCGGGTCGACCCCGTCCAGGTCGAGGTTCCAGTGGCCCACTCCTGACTCGGTGAACCTGCTGGCCAGCGTGCCGTTGGGGAACACCGGCGCGCCGCTGGTGGCGTCCAGCAGCACCGTCTGGTGCTCGGCGGCCTGCTGGTCGCGGCCGAGGTCCGCGGCGGTGAGGAACTTGCCGGCGACGTAGCCGTCCCCACGCTCGGTGAGGGTCACCAGGAACGGCAGATCGGTGAAGGTCTTGACGTAGTCGGTGAAGTACGGAACCTGCCGGTCCCGGAAGAACTCGGTCAGGATCACGTGGCCCATGGCCATCGCGAGCGCGCCGTCGGTGCCCGGGGCGCAGGCCAGCCAGTCGTCGGCGAACTTGGTGTGGTCGGAGAAGTCCGGGCTGACCACCACCACCTTCTGCCCGCGGTAGCGGGCCTCGGTCATGAAGTGTGCGTCCGGGGTGCGGGTGATCGGCAGGTTGGTGCCCCACACCATGAGGTAGGAGGCGTTCCACCAGTCACCGGACTCCGGCACGTCGGTCTGGTCGCCGAAGACTTGCGGGGAGGCGGGCGGAAGGTCGGCGTACCAGTCGTAGAACGACAGGATCACCCCGCCGATCATGGACAGGAACCGGCTGCCGGCCGCGTAGGAGACCATCGACATGGCCGGGATGGGGGAGAAGCCGACCACCCGGTCCGGGCCGTACTGCTGGACGGTGTGCACATGCGCGGCCGCGATCAACTCGCTGACCTCCGCCCAGCTGGTGCGGACGAAACCGCCCTTGCCGCGGAACGACTTGTACCGGGCGGCGCGCTCCGGGTCGGAGGTGATGTCGGCCCAGGCCAGCACCGGATCGCCCAGCCGGCCCTTGGCCTCCCGCCACAGTTCCAGCAGCGGGCCGCGGATGTAGGGGTAGCGCACCCGGGAGGGGGAGTAGGTGTACCAGGAGAACGACGCGCCGCGCGGGCACCCGCGCGGCTCGTACTCCGGGCTGTCCGGCCCGATCGACGGATAGTCGGTCTGCTGGGTCTCCCAGGTGATGATGCCGTCCTTGACGTACACCTTCCACGAGCACGACCCGGTGCAGTTGACGCCGTGGGTGGAGCGGACCTCCTTGTCGTGGCGCCAGCGCTCCCGGTAGAACTCCTCGGCACCGCGGCCGCCGCGCCGATGCAGCTCGCGGTGGTCGGGTGACGGGACGCCGGGGGTGAAGAACTGGGCCCTGCGCAGCAGCGCCTCCACCGGTTCGCCGCCGGGCAACAGCGGCGCCATCCGGGCGGGTCGGTCCGACCTGTCCGGTGCGCCGGCCGGGGCCTGGCTCGTGCTGGTCATGCAGGCACCTCTGCTCTCCCCGCGCCCGGGCGGCTGGGCCGACGATGAGAAGACCCATCCGGCTGCGCGGTCAGTCGCGCGACTCGGGCCGAGTCGCTGCTGTGCACCGGTGACTTTCCGTCCGCCCGATGCTAAGGCCAGCCCGGCCATCTCGCGCGGCGGACCCACCCGAATTTCGAGGTTGTTTCAACAACAATGGCCGTGAAAAAATACCGGCATGACCCGATCGGCGCTGCTGGAGGACGCGGCTCGTCCGGTCGCTGTGGGGCAGAGCCGGGCGCGGGTGCTACGGGCGTTGCAGGGGTTCAGCGAACCGGCGGCCGTGGGCGACATCGCCCGGCGGGTCGGCCTGCATACCAACACCGCTCGGTTCCACCTGGAGGGGCTGGTTCGGGCGGGGGTTGCGGAGCGCACGGTGGAACCCCGCAGCACCCCGGGACGCCCGCGCACCCTGTATCGCGCGGTGGCCGGCCCGCAGGACGGCCGGCGCAGCTACCGCCTGCTGGCCGAGATCCTGGCCAGTTCGCTGGCCGGACTGCCGGGCCGGCCCAGCCAGCTCGCCCACGCCGCCGGCCGGGCCTGGGGACGCTTCCTCACCGATCGGCCCGCGCCGTCCCGCACGGTGGACGCGGCCGCAGCCACCGCCGGCCTGCTCGCCGTGCTGGATGAGGTGGGATTCGCCCCGGAGGCGATGACGGAGGGCAAGCACAAGCAGGTGCTGTTGCATCACTGCCCGTTCCTGGAGGCCGCGCTGGAGAACCGGGAGGTGGTGTGCGCCGTGCACCACGGACTGATGCAGGGTGTGCTGGAGGAGTTACGCGCGCCGCTGACGGCCGCCCGCCTGGATCCGTTCGTCCGGCCGAATGTGTGCGTGGCGCACCTGGCGGCTCGGCCGCGCAACCGGCGGTCGTCGGACGCCCGGTCGACGGCACGAGGCGGCCCGTTCGTCTGACCCCTAGTTCCCGTCGGCGGCGGCGTGCTGGTGCGCGGATCCGGCGCCGAGCACCTCCAGAGCGACGGTGGAGTGCGCGTACGCGCCACCGGCACGCATCTCGGCGGCCACCCAGACCGCCTCCATGATCTGTTCGTCGGTGGCTCCGCGGCGGCGGGCCAGCCGGGTGTGTCCCTGGATGCAGTAGGGGCACTGGGTGGTGTGCGCCACCGCGACGGCGATCAGCTGCTTGGTTCGCTCGTCGAGCGCTCCGTCGGCGAATACTGCGCGGCTGAACGATTCGAACGCGTCGTGGATGCCGGGCGCGAGTTCCTTGCGCCGGCGGGCGATCTCGGGAGTGGTGGGGTGGTACAGGCTTTCCGCCATCGAAATTCCTCCATCGGACGCGCGCTTCGACCCGGGCCTCGCCGGCGGTCCACCGTGGCGTCACCGCCGGGCGCGGCCCCGCCCGGGGCCGGCCGGTGCCCGTACTGCCGACTGTAGGCCCGGGGACGGAACTGCCGTCGAGCGCGGTCCGCATCCTGTTGCTGCCGGCCCGGGCACCCGCGCCACACCCAGATGCCGATCAACAACAGCGCTCCCAATTCGGCGGCGGCCAGCGCGCGCTCCACCGCACCCCCGATGCGCACGATCGGGAGCGGGGTCAGCAACTCCAGCGCGGAGCCGGCGACGAACACCGCCAGCAGCCCGGCAGCGCCCAGCGCCAGCAGCCTGGACACCGCGAGCAGCGCGGAACATCCGGCCGAGCGGGGATGACGCTGGCCCAGCAGCAGCGGCGTCACCGGTAGCGCGCCGAAGGCCACCATGCTGGCGCCCCAGTGAATCCAGCCGACCATGGTCAGCCGGCCGTCCGCGCCGATGTCCGGGAAGACGATCAGGGTCAGCAGTCCGGCGGCGCAGAGGGTGAGGGTGATGCTCTCTGCGGACAGCCGCCGCACCCCGCCGCTGCGGACCAATGCGGCCAGGATGAGTCCGAGTCCCACGGCGAGTGCCGCCACACCGGAGTTGAACAGCCAGGCCGCCGGGGTGAGGGCGTAGACGCTGATCGGCTTGGAGATGGGATTCACCCGGGCGCCCGCCGCCGTCACGTGCAGCAGGCCGACCATCACGGCTCCCGCGACGACCGCGGTGGTCCCACCGACCGCGGCCCACGAGCCACTCGACCAGCGGGTGACGGCGGATACCGGCAGGGCACGTCCTGGGTGTGGCCGCCACCCTGCCGCGGACTGTCCTGCACCCGGATGTTCCCGCCGGGCCGGTCGGTACATCCGGTGGCGCTGACACGCCGTCTCCCGTTGCAGCGCCACCGCCTGCTGTGCCGTCGTCATGGACCATCCATCCGCTGACCGCGGCCCCCGGGGCAGACCCCTGCGGACCGCCCCCGTTATCATTTCGTGACCACGGCGTTCCCCACCGGGCACCGCGCGAAACCGGCGGCGCCGCAGTCGGTCCGGAAAGCGGGTGACGGTCAGCGGCGGGCGTGGGCCGACCAGGCGAAGCAATACAGGCCGAACAGTGCGAGCCCGCCGCCCATCACGGTGAGCAGCGCGGGGCCGAACGGCTCGCCGCGCAGCGTCTGGATGAGGGCGTCCAGCCCGCCGGTCTTGGCCGGGTCGTAGCTGATGGCGGCCCAGACCAGCAGGCCCGCGATGATCACCAGGGCGATGCCCTTGACGAAGGTGCCGATCGCACCGGCCCTCCGCACCGGCCGGCTGGCGCCCTCGTGCAGATCGCTGGCGAACGAGCCGGTGACGGCGCTGCGGAACAGTTGGATCCCCAGGGCGAACAGCGCCAGGCCGATCGCCACCACGATGCCCCGCCCCCACCAGTGCGCCAGCAGTGCGGCGCCCAGCGACCGCTCCGACTCGCCCTCGCCCCGCACGCTGCCCTGGCGCCCGCGGGTCAGCGCGGCCTGCACGGCGCTGATGGCGATCAGCGTGTAGATGGCGGCCTCGAACAGCCATACCACCGCCTTGCGGTGCACCTGCCGGCGGTCGTCGGCGGTCGGTCGCAGCACCACCTGCGCCACCCGCCACAGCACCAGGACTCCCATCCCCACGGCGGCGGCCCACAGTGCCACCTGGCCGAGAACGGTGCGGGACATCGCAATGATGGGATCGTGGGACCCGCCCTCCGGCGACCACGCGACCTGCAGGAACATCCACGCGATCACTAGGTGTACGCCGCCGTACACGATCAGCCCGGCGGTGACCAGGGCACCGAACAGCGGGCTGTCGGCCGCCTCCCGACCGGTCTGCTCCGCCTCCTCGGACACCCGACCGACCGGGCCGGCGTGCCGCGGGCCCTCCGGCTGGGTGTCGGAGCCGCCCGCCCGGCCCGCGTCGATGTCTGTTCCCACCCGCAGGCGATCCCCGCGGCCGGTGCGCGGCAAACCCGGCGGGCGGTTCAGGCCGGCGGAGCCGTCACCCCGGCAATTGCTCCTCGATGGCCTCGACCACGGCGGGGTCGTCCGGGAGGGTCTTGGGCCGGAACCGGGCCACCACGTCACCGTCCGGCGAGATCAGGAACTTCTCGAAGTTCCACTGCACGTCGCCCGCCTTGCCGGTGGCATCGGCATGCCGGGTCAGCTCCGCGTACAACGGGTGCCGGTCGGCGCCGTTGACGTCGATCTTGGCGAACATCGGAAAGGTGACACCGTAGGTCGCCGAGCAGAACTCGGCGATCTCCGCGGCCGAACCGGGCTCCTGACCGCCGAACTGGTTGCAGGGGAACCCCAGCACCGCGAAACCTCGGCCGGAGTACCGCCGGTGCAACGCTTCCAGAGCCGCGTACTGCGGGGTGTTCCCGCACCGAGACGCCACGTTGACCACCAGCAGGGCCTGCCCGGAATGGTCGTGCAGGTCGGCGGGGCCGCCGTCCAGGGCGGTGACGGGGTGATCGAACAGCGACATGGGGGGATTCCTTCCGCGGGTTCGGGCAGCACCGTCGAGTATGCCCACGCCGCCTGGGGGCGCTGCGCGGGTATTGCGCTGGCGGCACCGTGGTGGCTCGGCGATAGCATCGGCGGACCGGCAGGCCGCACCCGCGGCTGGCCGGCACCCCGTCGGCGGGGCACCACCGGCCCCGTCACCGCACACTCCGGTTTCGAATCCGGCCGCGTCCGAAGGAGCGACTCCCGTGTCCGTCCCCGCCGCACCGCCCACCGCCGCCGCGCGCGTGAGGGTACCGGCGGGCACCACCGCCTCGGCCGCCATCGGACAGGCGGGCCTGCCACGCACCGGGCCGCAGGCGGTGGTAGTGGTTCGCGATGCGGACGGCCGGCTGCGCGACCTCGCGTGGGCGCCGCAGGCCGATACCGAGGTGGAGGCGGTCGCGGCGGACAGCGAGGACGGACGTGCCGTCATCCGGCACTCCACCGCACACGTGCTCGCCCAGGCGGTGCAGCAGGTGTTCCCGGAGGCGAAGCTGGGGATCGGACCGCCGATCCGGGACGGCTTCTACTACGACTTCGATGTGCCGCGTCCCTTCACCCCGGACGACCTGGCCGAGCTGGAACGCCGGATGCGGCAGATCATCAAGTCCGGGCAGCGGTTCTCCCGCCGGGTGGTCAGCCCGCAGGAGGCCGCCGGCGAGCTCGCGGACGAGCCGTACAAGCTGGAGCTGATCGGCCTGAAGTCGGGTGCCGCCGCGTCGAACGGCGCGGTGGACAGCTCCGAGGTGATGGAGGTCGACCCGGCGGGCGGCGAGCTGACCATCTACGACAACCTGCACGCGCACACCGGGGAGCGGGTGTGGGGCGACCTGTGCCGTGGACCGCACCTGCCCACCACCAAGTACATTCCGGCGTTCTCGCTGACCCGCAGCGCAGCCGCCTACTGGCGGGGCAGCGAGAAGAACCCCCAGCTGCAGCGGATCTACGGCACCGCATGGGAGTCGCCGGAGGCGATGCAGCGGCACCTGGAACTGCTGGCCGAGGCCGAGCGGCGGGATCACCGGCGACTCGGCGCCGAGCTGGACCTGTTCAGCTTCCCGGACGAGATCGGTTCCGGTCTGGTGGTCTTCCATCCCCGTGGCGGCGTCATCAAGCGGGAGATGGAGGACTACGTGCGGCGCCGGCACATCGAGGAGGGCTTCTCCTACGTCGGCACGCCGCACATCACCAAGGAGCAGGTGTTCCAGATGTCCGGCCACCTGCCGTACTACGCGGACACCATGTTCCCGCCGATGCTGGTGGACCAGGAGCTGGGTCCGGACGGCGAGGTGCTCAAGCCGGGGCAGGCCTACTACCTGAAGGCGATGAACTGCCCCATGCAGAACCTGATCTACCGCTCCCGGCAGCGGTCCTACCGGGATCTGCCGATCCGCTACTTCGAGTTCGGCACCGTGTACCGGTACGAGAAGTCGGGGGTGGTGCACGGCCTCACCCGGGTGCGGGGGCTGACCCAGGACGACTCGCACAGCTACGTGACCCCCGAGCAGGCGCCCGGTGAGATACGTCACCTGTTGAACTTCGTGCTCAGCCTGCTGCGGGACTTCGGCCTGGACGACTACTACCTGGAGTTGTCGACCCGGGACGAGGCGAACACCGAGAAGTTCATCGGGTCGCACGAGCAGTGGGAGGTCGCCACCGCGGTGCTGGAGGAGGTCGCGCGGGAGACCGGGCTCGAGCTGGTGCCGGACCCGGGTGGCGCCGCGTTCTACGGCCCGAAGATCTCGGTCCAGGCGCGTGACGCCATCGGCCGGACCTGGCAGATGTCCACCATCCAGTACGACTTCAACCAGCCTGAGGGCTTCGAACTGGAGTACATCGCCCCGGACGGATCGCGACAGCGCCCGGTGATGATTCACTCGGCGAAGTTCGGGTCCATCGAGCGGTTCATGGGCGTGCTGACCGAGCACTACGCCGGAGCCTTCCCGGCCTGGCTGGCCCCGGTCCAGGTGGTCGGCATCCCGGTCGCCGAGGCGTTCGGCGAGTACTTGGACACCGTGACGGAGACTCTGCGCCGCAACGACATCCGGGTCGATGTGGACCACTCCGACGACCGCATGCAGAAGAAGATCCGCACGCACACCACGCAGAAGGTGCCGTTCCTGCTGCTGGCCGGGGCGAAGGACGTGGACGCCGGCGCGGTGTCCTTCCGGTTCCGGGACGGCTCGCAGATCAACGGGGTGCCGGTGCCGGACGCGGTCGACGCCATCGTCGA
>DASSTH010000126.1:0-10467 GCA_035708025.1 Nakamurella sp.
CACAGCCGAGTCACCAACAGAGCCTCGGCTTACCGCACCGACCGAGTCGCTCTTCGACGAGCCCGCCAACGACCGGCCAACCGCCGGCAGACCCCACACGTGCAGCGGGATGGTCACTACCGCCAGCACCGCCGCCAGCACCAGCAGCGCCTCCCGCCACGGCAAGTGCCCGGCCAGTACTCCGGTCAGCGGTGCGAACACCGTGCTGGCCAGCCCGCCCACCACGGTCAGGGCGGTCAGCGCCCGGATCCGCTGCGACCCGAAGAACCGGGTGATGGCCGCGAACGCCGGCAGGTACAGGGTCCCGGCGCACGCCAGCCCGACCACCAGCCAGCCGGCGTAGAACAACGGCAGCGACTCACCCCAGGCCACCAGCACCAGCCCCAGCACGCCCAGCACCGAACCGGTCGCCATCACCGGCCGCGGTCCGCGCCGGTCCACCAGCCGTCCGACCAGGAACCCGACGCACGCCGAGAGCACCTGGCCGGCGGAGAACGCGCCGCTCACCACGGTGCCGCTCCAGCCGGTGTCGGCCGAGATCAACGGCAGCAGCACGGGAAACGCGTAGTACAGGACTCCCCAGCTGGTGATCTCGGTGCAGCACAGCACCGCCAGCATCCGGCGCCGGCTGGGCCGCTGCGACCCGGGATGCACCACCCGCGGTCAGCCTGCGGCACCGGCGAGTTGGCGCAGCACCGCTCGACCCACGCCCTCGACGTGCTCGCGCATGGCCGCCGCCGCGCGCTCGGCGTCGCCCGCCTTGATCGCCGCGGCCACCCGGCGACGCTCTCGCATGGTGCGGTCGACGGTGTCCGGGTCCTGGTTGGCGACATGCCGGGCCAGCCGGATCTGCTGCTCCAACTGCCCCAGCGCCATGGTCAGCGCACTGTTGCGCGCCATCCTGGTGACCAGGCGATGGAACCGGTGGTCGGCCTCGGCGTAGGCGGTCAGATCGGAATGCTCCTTCGCCGACGACGCCGACGTCAGGTGCTCGTTCAGTTCGGTCAGGTCGGCTTCGGTGCGCCGCCGCGCGGCCAGCCGGGCAGCCATCGACTCCAGCTCTGCGCGGAGCTCGTACAGGTCGGTGATCTCCTGCACCGAGAAGGCCCGCACGAAATTCCCCTGGTACGCGCGGTGTTCGACCAGCCCTTCCTTCACCAGCTTGCCGATGGCGTCCCGGATCGGGGTCCGGCTGACGTTCATCCGCTCGGCCAGCAGTCGCTCGTCCAGCCGCTCCCCCAGCCCGATGCCGCCGGCCAGAATGTGGTCGCGCAGCCGCTCGTACACCCGCTGATTGACGGTGCGGGCCTCCAGGGCCAGGTTCACCACGGCCATCCCTCCTCGCGCAGAAGGTCCTATTCTGCGCCCTCGGACTGCCGATATGCGCTGGAGAACGCGATGTACAGGTGCGCGTCCTGCTCGCCGATGTTGCGAGCGTTGTGCACCACACCGGACGGGATGGAAATGATGTCCCCGGCGCTCATCTCGGTGCGCTCGTCGTCCGCGGAGTGCACGATGCGGCCGCTGGCGACATACAGCACCTCGTCACAGTTCGGGTGCACGTGCCGGCCGTTCTGCTGCCCGGGGAAGATGATGCATTCCCCGACGGTCATGGTGGTGGAATTGCCGCGCTCGGCGGACACCCGCCAGATGAGCC
This sequence comes from Nakamurella sp., assembly GCA_035708025.1. Lineage (GTDB taxonomy): Bacteria > Actinomycetota > Actinomycetes > Mycobacteriales > Nakamurellaceae > Nakamurella. The sequence goes on from DASSTH010000126.1 coordinate 1,658, forward strand.
TGCCCCACGGCATCTCCTCCACCAGGTAGTCGTCGGGGCGGGACACGGTGGCGGACGGGCGTTCGCCGGTCATGGGTATCTCCTCAAACGTTCGGTGACGGGGAATCTCATACAGCTCGGCTCATCGGTGACGCGATTCCCGATGGAGCGCAAACCCTTCGGTGACGGGACGTCCATCGGTGACGGGAAATCCTTTGGTGACCGGATGTACCGGGGATGCGGTCATGCCGGGACCGGCCCTGTCATGCCGGGACCGCCTTGAACTCGGCGATCGCCGCGGTCATGGCCGTCTCGGTGGGCAACCGTTCCATGCTGGACGCGCCGAAGAAGCCGTCCACGCCGCTGGTGTTGGCCAGCACGTAGGCGGAGTCCGCGGCGGTGGCGATCGGCCCGCCGTGGCACAGCACGATGACATCGGACCGGACCCCGACGGCGGCGTCCCGGATGCGCTGCACGGTCTGCACGGCCTCGTCCATCCCCATGGCGGTGCGGGCGCCGATGGTGCCGGAGGTGGTCAGACCCATGTGCGCCACGACGATGTCGGCGCCTGCAGCGGTCATCCGTTCCGCCTGCTCGGTGTCGAAGACGTACGGACTGGTCAACAGGTCCCGGCGGTGCGCCTCGGCGATCATGTCGATCTCCAGGTCGAAGCCCATACCGGTCTCCTCCAGGTTCTGCCGGAACTTGCCGTCCATCAGCCCGACGGTCGGAAAGTTCTGCACCCCGGCGAACCCGATGCGCGCCAACTCCTCCAGGAACACCGGCATCCGGCGGAACGGGTCCGTGCCGCAGACCCCGGCCAGCACCGGCGTGCGGGACACCACCGGCAACACCTCCCGGGCCATGTCCACCACGATCGCGTTCGCATCGCCGTACGGCAGCAGCCCGGCCAGCGACCCGCGTCCGGCCATCCGGTACCGGCCCGAGTTGTAGATGATGATCAGGTCGACACCGGCGGCCTCGGCGCACTTGGCCGACAGGCCGGTGCCGGCCCCGGCGCCGACGATGGGCCGGCCGGCGGCGGTCTCGGCGCGGAAGCGCTGCAGGTAGTCGGTCCGGGTGGTCATGCGGATGCTCCCTTCTCGGTACCGCGGCCGGCCGCGTTCCTGGTGTGGCCGCCGGCCGCGATCGCCTCATGCAGGGCCTGGGCCATCTGCACGGCGAACGCCTCGTCGTTGATGTCGGTGTCGCTTTCCACCAGCCGCACCCGGTCGGGCAGGCCGCTGCGGATGGCATCGAACAGCGCCGCGTCGGCGGCCGGGTCGTGGAACGGCTGGCCTTCGGTGTCGATCAGCGACACACCGCGCAGCGGAAGGAATACCGTGACCGGCGATTCCACCGCGCCCACCCGCTCGGCCAGCCTCCGGCCGAGCTCCGCGCACTCCTCGACCGTGGTGCGCATCAACGTCACCGACGGGTTGTGCTGGTAGAAGGTGCGACCGGAGAACCGATCGGGCACCGTGTCCGGCGGCCCGAAGTTCACCATGTCCAGGGCGCCGACGCTGACCACCTGCGGGATTCCGGCCGCACCCGCTCCGCCGAGCCGGCCCGGACCGGCTGGGAACACGCCACCGACCAACTCGTCGGCCAGTTCGGTGGTGGTGATGTCCAGGACGCCGGCCAGCATGCCGGCCCGCGCCAGGGCCTCCATGGAATCGCCGCCGGTGCCGGTCGCGTGGAAGACCAGCACCTCGTAACCCAGGTCCTCCAGGTGCCGGCGGGCGGCCTGCACGCAGGGAGTGGTGACACCGAACATGGTGGCGCCGACGAGCGGGCGGTCGGCGGACTCGGCGCCGGAGCCGGAACCAGAGCCCACACCGGACGCCGCGCCGATCGTCACCATCCCAGCCATCGCGCCGGCCGCGTTGGCCAGGATGCGCCGGGAGATCTTGTTGACCCCGGCGATGTCCACCACCGAGTACATCATCGCGATGTCCAGTGCGCCGACGTACTGCCGGGTGTCGCCGGAGGCGACGGTGGACACCATCAGTTTCGGTACCCCGACGGGGAGTTCGCGCATCGCCCGGGTCGCCAGCGCGGTCCCGCCGGTCCCGCCCAGACCCAGGATGCCGTCCAGCCGCCCGGCCGCATGCAACTCGGCGACCAGGGTCGCGGCGCCCTCGGCCATGGCCGCCACGGCAGCACCCCGGTCGCCGGCGGAGGCCAGCTGCTGCACATCAGCCCCGGCCCGCCGCGCCACCTCCTGGTGGTCGATGTCCGGCGAAATGCCGGACGCGGCAAAGACTCCGGCGTGCACCACGGTGACGTCGACCCCGGCGCCGGCCAGCACGTCCCGCAGGAACGCGTATTCGGTGCCCTTGGTGTCCAGCGTGCCGAGCAGAACGACTCGCGGCATGATCATGGCCTCCCTGGATTTGGTATTTTGTACACCATAGCGAGCTGAAAGTGTTGGCGGCAACGCGTCCGCGGCACCGTACATACCCGACGCGCCGACCGGCGAAGCATCCGGATTCTTTGCTATACGGTCGATCCCGGCCCGTAGAGCTCTTCCTCCAGGGCATCCAGCTCCCGACCGAACTCTGCCGCCAGCTGCGCCCGTTCGCCCTCGTCCAGCCAGCTGGCCGCCACGCCGTCCAGGCAGATCTTGCGCATCTGCGCACGGTCGAAACCCAGTTCCAGACCGGCGATCCGGTATTCCCGGGCCAGGGTGGTGGGGAACATGCCCGGGTCGTCGGAGGACAGCGTGACGGTGATGCCGCGGCGCACCATCTCGGCGATGGACGCCCGCCGCCACGGCCGCCAGGACCGGCGAGACGTGGTGAAGATGCAGGTGAACGGCACGCCCTGGTCGCGGCAGCGTTCCACCACCGCGTCGTCCTCGAGAATGAAGTAGCCGTGGTCGATCCGGTCGCAGTGCAGCTGGTCCAGGCAGGTGACGGTGTTGACCGCGGTGGGTGCGTGCTCGGAGGAGTGCGCGGTACGGCGCAACCCGGCCTTGCGGGCCAGCTGGTAGGCCCCGACGAACCGCTCCGGCGGGCCGGCGGTCTCCAGGTTGTCCAACCCGATCCCCACCACCTCGTCGCGGCGGTGCTCGATCACCTGCTGCACCACCGCGACCGCCTCGGAGCCCGGCCGGCTGCGATCGATCGCCGCGATCAACCGGGACCGGATCCCGTGGTCGGCCTCGGCGGCGCGCATGCCATCGAGGTAGGCATCCACCACCTGCGGGTAGGAGAACGGCCAGACGCCGCCGGCCACCGGGTCCACGAACAGCTCGGCGTACCGGGTGTTGCTCTTGGTGCGGGCATCCACCAGTGCCTCGTAGGCGATGCGGGAGAAGTCGTCCAGCCGGGTCATGCTGCGCTTGACCCAGTCCGAGACCTGGAACAGCGGGTACGACGGCACCGGTTCGTCGGGTGCCGGGCCCTCCGGCACCGGGATCCGGGCGTGCGCGTACGGCGCGTGGTCCGGGGCACGGGAGTTGACCCGCTGGAAGATGTCCAGCGGATCCGCGGGCAACTCCAGGCCGGCCCGCGCGGACAGCTCGGCGAAGGTCTCCGGGCGCACCGTGCCGATCAGGTGGCAGTGCAGCTCGACCTTGGGCATGCGGTCGAGATAGGCGCCATAGGTCTGGTCGCTGTCGGGCATCGGCTCTCCTTCGTCGGCTCTGCTACGGACGATCCGCGGCGGTCAGCGTGCGGCTGAGGAAATCGGTGACGGTGTCGTTGAACTCCCGCGGCCGGTCGGCGCACGCGATGTGCCCGGCGCCGGGGATCACCGCCAGCTCTGCCGCGGGGATGGCCGCGGCCAGGTCGGCATGCAGCGACGGCGGGAAGAACGCGTCGTTCTCGCCGCACACCACCAGCGTCGGTGACGCGATCGACGGAAGCCGGGCGGTGACGGCGGCGCGGCTGGCGCAGGCGGCGATCGCCCACGCCAGCCCGTCGGCGTCGTTGCGCAGGAAGCGTTCCCGGCGGACGCGGCGTGCCACCGGGTCGGTGGCCGGGGTGATCGGGTGCCGGGCGTCCCACCAGGCTGCCAGCGCCTGCGGTCCGTCGTCGGTGCCCGGGATGGTGGCGGCCATCTCGGCGTCCTGCGGTATCGGGTGCGGGCAGGTGTCGGCCAGGACCAGGGCGGGTACCGCGGGCGGGTGATCGGCGGCGTACTGCATGGCGACGAAGCCGCCCAGCGACAGTCCGCACAGCGCAGGGCGTTCCAGCTCCAGCACCTCGATCAGCCCGGCCAGGTCGGCGACCAGGTCGTCGAACGGGTACGGCCCGGTGCTGGGGGAGCCGCCGTGGCCGCGGTGGTCGAAGCGCACGGTGCGCAGCCCGATCGAATGCAGCCGCGGGACCAGCGCGTCCCACAGGTGCAGGTCGTAGGACCAGCCGTGCATCAGCACCACGGCCGGCCCGTCACCCTCGTCCAGCACGTTCAGCACGGCGGACGGGGTGTGCACCGGACGCGGCGTCATGCCGGCCCGCCCGGGGTCAGCACCAGCCGGCCGGTGACCTCGCCGCGGCGCAGCCGGTCCAACCCCTCGTTGGCCCGCTCCAGCGGGAGTGTCTCGACGTCCCAGCGCAGCTCGCCGCGGCGGGCATGTTCCAGCACCGCGGCGACGTCCGCCCGCGATCCGCCGCGCGCCGAGGTGAACGTCACCTCCGGCGGCACCACACCGCGGCCGAACTTCAGCCAGCCCTCTCCCGATCCGATGCGCATGATCAGCCCGCCGGGCTGCACCAGCCGGGCCGCCAGCGCGAGGGTGTCCGGCTCGCAGACGAAGTCCAGCACCGCGGTCGCCGGCCCGGTCAGCTCGGCGGCCGGGAGGGCGTGGTGCGCACCGAGTTCGACCGCCCTGGCGAGCTTGTCGGCCGACACGTCGACGGCGATCACCTCGGCGTCGGTGAGCAGCCGCAGGAACTGCACGCCGAACTGGCCCAGCGCCCCGACGCCGATCAGCACCGCGCGGCTGCCCGCCGGCAGGAACGGCGCCGCCCGGCGGACCGCCCGGTAGGCGGTGGCGCCGGCGTCGGTCAGCGGCGCGGCCCGCTGCGGGCTCAGCCCGTCCAGCGGCAGCAGGTACTTCGGGGAAGGCACCAGCACCCGCTCGGCGTAGCCGCCGGGGCGCTCGAACCCGGCCTCTGCGACGTCCGGGCAGAGTTGCTCGTCACCGCGCAGGCACAGCGGGCACCGCCCGCATCCCCACGACTGGTGCACCAGCACCGGTCCGATTCCGTCGGCGTGCCCGGCGATCTCGTGCCCCAGCACCAGCGGCAGTTCCCGGTTGCGCCAGCGCATCAGGTGCAGGTCGGTGTGGCACATGCCCGCGGCGTCCACCCGGACCACCACCTGCTCGCCGACCGGCTCGGGATCCGGCCATTCCTCGATCACCAGCGGATCGCCGTACCGGCGCAGCACCGCCACCTTCATCGGCCGGCACCCCGCCCGGTCAGCCGGCGCACGGCGGATTCGGCGCTGGAGGTCATGTGCCCTTCGCAGGCCAGCGCGGCGGCCGCCGCGTCCCCGGCGGCCAGCGCGTCCACGATGGCCCGGTGCTCCGCGCGCACCTGCGGTCGCCGCTCCGGCAGTTCCAGCAACCCGCCGGAGGCCACCAGCACCAGGCCGCGCTGGTGCTCCGCGGCGGCCACCAGTTGCCGGTTGCCGGATCGCTGCCACATCACCCGGTGGAAGTTCAGTTCGAAGCTGGTGCGCGCGGCCTCGTCCACCGCACCGGCGGGCACCTGCTGCTGCCGGGCGATCATCCGCCGCAACTCCGCGATCACCGCGGCCCGGTCGGGGCGGGCGATGATCAGCCGGGAGGCGAGCACATCCAGCGCCGAAAGCACCTGGAACGCCTGCGCCACCGCGTCCGGATCGGTGTGCGGCACCGAGTAGCCGCGGTAGGCGACGGTGACCAGGAACCCCTCGCGCTCCAACGCGGCCAGCGCGTTCTTGATCGGGGTGGGCGACAGGCCCAGGTCCTCCGACAGCACCCGCACGATGATCTTGCTGCCCGGTGCCAGCCGGCCGTCCAGGATGCGGCCGCGTAGTTCGTCGTAGGCGCGCTGGGTATAGGTGCGCCACGCCAGCGACTCGGTGTCCGCCGTGTCGTCGCCCATCCGGTCCAGGTCGGTCATCGCGCCACCCTCACCACCGTGCCGGTTCGCACCGGCGCCTCCAGCGGCCCGATCACGCGGTCCCGGCCGGCCAGCAGGCCGACCACCAGTTCGACCCCGCACAGGCCGGTCACCATGATCAGTGCCAGTGTCCATCCGCCCAGCCCGTCGTGCAGCGCACCCACCAGCGGTGGCCCGGCCGCCGCCAACACGTACCCGACGCCCTGGGCCATGCCGGAAAGCCGGGCGGCGCTTGCCGTGTCGGGTGAGCGCACCACGATCATCATCAGCGCCACGGTCAGTGCCCCGCCCTGCCCGAGTCCGAGCAGCACCGCCCACAGCACCGGCGCCAGCGTCGGAGCGACCCCGATGCCCAGGTACGCGGCACCGGTGAGCGCCGCGAAACCGGCGGCCAGCAGGCGCTGATCGCGCAGCGCCCTGGCCAGCACCGGCACCAGGATGCAGGCGGCCAGTTGCGCGATCTGGGCCACGGCCAGCACCAGTCCGGCATGCTCGGCGGAGAACCCGTTGTCCGCATAGATGGTGGGCAGCCAGGCCAGCAGCACGTAGTACAGCACCGACTGCAGCGCCATGTACCCGGTCACCTGCCAGGCGAGCGGGCTGCGCAGCAGCCGGCCACGGGCGGTGACGGGGTGCGCGGTGGCGGACCGGCGCGGCATCCGCGCCCACCACACCAGCATCGCCAGCACGGCCGGGACGGCGGCCAGCGCCGCGGTGGGCCGCCAGCCGCCGACCGCCTGGGCCAGCGGGACAGCGGTCGCCGCCGCCAGCGCCGAGCCCACGTTCAGGGCCGAGGTGTACAGGCCGGTGCACAGCCCCACCGCGCGCGGGAAGTCGCGCTTGACGATCACCGGCATCACCACGTTCAGCAGGGCGATCCCGATGCCCAGCAGCACCATGCCGCCGTACAGCGCGGTGATCACCGGCAGGCTGCGCAGCCCGGTGCCGGCCACCACGAGCATCAGCCCGCCCAGCAGCACGCGGTCCGAGTGGAACCGGGTGACCAGCAGCGGCGCCACCGGCGCCGCCAGCCCGAACATCAACACGGCGGCCGTGGTCGCCAGACCGGCCGGCGCCGAACCGATCTGGTAGTCGGACTGCACCTGCGGCAGCAGTGGCGAGAGGATGGCCAGGGTGAGCCGCAGGTTGAGACCGACCAGGGCGATGGCGGCGAACCCGACGAGCAGCAGGCGCCGGGGCGGGACGGGAGCGATCACTCTGCGGTCGCATCGGGTGGGCCGGTCGCATCGGGTGGACCGGACGGATCGAGGTGGCCGGTCGCCTGGGGTGAGCGAGACGCGTCGACTGAGTCCGACGGATCGGGTGAGCCAGATGCATCGGCTGAGGCGGTGGCATCGGGGCGACCGGCCCGCGGCAGCGCGGAGCCCTGCCGCACGATGTCGGTCAGCCAGTCCAGGGCGATCGGCAGTGACGCCTCGTCGATGTCGAACCGCGGATGGTGGTGCGGCGCCGGGTTGCCGCTGCCCACCAACAGGTAGCTGGACAGCCCGCCCGCCCGCTGCACCTCGGCGGCCAGCAGGCTGGCGTCGTCGCTGGCGGACAGCACGGCGGTACGGCGCACCGGGTCCGGGCCGAACCGGGCGGTGGCGATCCGCAGCACCTCGTCCACCAGCGCGTCGTCCGAGGCCAGCGTGGTGGACCTGGCCGTGGCGTAGTGGCGCACCTGCACCCCGTACATGGCCGCCGCCGCGTCCAGCACCCGCTCCGCGGACGAGAACAGTTCGGCGCACACGCTTCCCACGTTGGACCGTACCTCGCCGGTGAGCCGGGCGGCGTCCGGGATGATGTTGGTGGCACTGCCCCCGTGCAGCGTCCCGACGTTGACGTTGGTGACGCCGTCGGAGGACCGCGGCAGCCCGAGCAGGGCGGTGGTGGCGGTGGCGGCGGCCGCCAGCGCGTTGCGGCCGTGCTGCGGCCCGCCCGCGGCGTGCGCCGCCACCCCGGTGAACTCGGCGGCGAACTTCACCGTGGCCTGCAGGTCCACCGCGGTGCCCACCATGGTGCCGGTGGGCAGGCTGTTGCCCAGGTGCAGCGCCAGGAACCGCTGCACGCCGGCCAGCGCGCCGGCGGCGATCATGGCGTTCGCCCCGCGGCAGCCCTCCTCGGCCGGCTGGAACAGCAGCCGCACCGAGCCGGGGAAGTCGCGGTCCGCCAGCCGGCGGGCCAGCAGCAGCCCGACCGCGGTGTGACCGTCGTGCCCGCAGGCGTGCATGGTGCCGGCGTCGCAGCGGAACCCGGCGGCGGCCGGGGGATGGGTGGAGTCGCTGGACTCGGTGATGGGCAGCGCGTCGATGTCGAACCGGATGGCCCACGCCGGTCCCGGCCGGTTCCCGGTGATGTCGGCGATCACCGCGGTGCCCTGGTCCACCAGCCGGCGAACCACCTCCGGGTCGGCGCCCTGCGCGACGGCCGCGTCGCCGGCCCGCCGGCGCTCCGCCGGAGACGGATAGTCGGCGACCGCATCGGCCCGCATCGCGTCGGCGCCCCACCGCACCGTCACCGCACCCGGTGCCGCGTCCGCGATGTCGGCCAGCTCTGCCAACACCCGGGCGGCCGTGCGGATCTCCAGGAACGGCAGTTCGGCGTGCCGGTGGAACTCCCGGCGCAGTGCCACCAGCCGGTCGGCGTCGGCGGTGCTCACGGTGCCTCCTCGGCGGCGCTGCCGGAGCCCGGAGCGGTTCCGGTGGCCGT
>DASSTH010000127.1:0-21897 GCA_035708025.1 Nakamurella sp.
CGTTGCGTGATGAGTCGCTTGGTGCGGCTCCTGGTGAGCAGCGGCCGGCGTCGTCGCGTGATCAGTCGCTTGGTGCCCGATTCGCCGTCACCGGCTGGTTTTCGCCGTTCTGGACCACCCTGCCAGGTACCCTGCCCGCGTGGACCTGAACACCATCAAGACCGTCGCGCTGTGGGTGCTCATCGCGATCGCCGTGATCGGCATCCTGCTCGCCATCGTGATCAAGAAGATCATCGGCAAGATCATCAGCCTGGTGCTGGCGGCCGTCCTGGTGTTCTTCTGCTGGCAGCAGCGCGCCAAGGTGGTCAGCGCCGCGGACGACCTCAAGGGCCGCGCCTGTGCGACCAGCGACGGCATGCCCTCGTTCTTCGGCATCAACGTCAAGCTCCCGGCGGACTGGTGCGCCAAGTGACGGTGACGGGAATCTTCGGCGGCGGGCCGAGCTGAGCTGCGGTGTCGGTCGACGGGCTGGCCACCGGTCTGCTGTGGGGGATCGCGGCGCTGCTGGTGCTCGCGGTAGTCGGTTGCGTGGTGGTGCACCGGCTCGCGGCGCGAGTGCTGATCGGAGCGGTGGCGGTGCTGCTGGCGCTGGGCGCCTTCGCCGCGCGGCAGCAGGTCGGCGCCATTCCCGGTGAGCACCTGTCCGAGCTGTGCACCGGCGGCGTGCGCTGGTTCGGGATCGACCTGGTCGGTTCCGACGCGCAGTGCGCCGGCTGGCGGTGACGCCGGTCGGCCGTCGGGTCAGTCGGCCGTCGGGGCGCTCGCGGCCGCCGCGTTCGTGCGGGCCGCCCGGCGTTGGTGCCGGTGCCAGAGCGCAGGCACGACCGAGGCGCACACCACGGCGACGACGGCCAGGATGAAGATCAGGTCGACGTTGTTCTTGATGAAGTCGATCTGCCCGAGGAAGTAGCCGGCCACGGTGACCACGGCCACCCACACCACCCCGCCGATCGCCGAGTACAGGGTGTAGAGCTTGGCGTTCATCTTCGCCACCCCGGCCATCACGGTGGCGACCGTGCGCACTACCGGCACGAACCGGGCCAGCATCACCGTCACCGCGCCGTACCGGGCGAAGAACCGCTCGGACTTGTCCACGTACTCCGGCTTGAGGAACTTGGCGTCCTTGCGGTGGAAGACCATCGGCCCCACTTTGCGCCCGATGCCGTAGCCGACCAGGTTGCCGATGAATGCCGCCACCGACACCAGCGCGATGAACAGCACCAGGTTGATGTGCAGGCCCTCGCCGCCGGACGCCGCGCTGGCGATCAGCAGGCCGGACACGAACAGCAGGGTGTCGCCCGGCAGGAAGAAGCCGAGCAGGATGCCGCACTCGGCGAAGATGATCAGCAGAATGCCGAGCACCGCCCAGGAGCCCATGGCATCGATCAGGGTGGGCGGCGACAGCCATCCGGGCAGCAGGGCCGGGTGCACTGGGGTCACGACATCCGAGGGTACCGGGCACCGCGGCCCCGCAGGCGGTGTTCGGTGGTGACGGCGCTGCCCCGCCGGCGGGCACCCGCGATCCGCCGGGTGCCGCTCCGCTGCCGGCCGGGCCCGGGTCTACCGTCGTGACATGGACGCCACCGCCACCGCCGGACCCGGTGCGGCTGCCCCCGCCACCCCGGCCCCCCAAGCCGTGCTGCTGGATCAGTTGGCCGCTGCCGTGGGACCGGAGTACGTCGCCACCGACCCCGACGTCACCGCGGCCTACGCCCGGGACATGATGCCGCTGGCACCGTCCGGCACCCCGCTGGCGGTGGTGCGGCCGGGCAGCACCGCCGAGGTGGTGGCCGTGGTTCGGGCCTGCGCCGCGGCCGCAGTGCCGATCGTGCCGCGCGGCGCCGGCTCCGGGCTGACCGGCGCGGCCAACGCGGTGGACGGGGCGGTCACCGTGGTGATGACCCGGATGAACCGCATCCTGGAGGTGGACGAGGGCAACCGACTGGCCGTGGTGCAACCGGGCGTGGTGAACAAGGACCTGCGCACCGAGGTGGAGGCCCGTGGCCTGTTCTACGCCCCCGACCCCTCCTCCTACGACTGGTGCACCATCGGCGGCAACCTGTCCACCAACGCCGGCGGACTGTGCTGCGTGAAGTACGGGGTGACGACGGACGCGGTGCTGGGCCTGGAGGTGGTGCTGGCCTCCGGCGAGGTGCTGCGCACCGGACGCCGCACCGTCAAGGGCGTGGCCGGCTACGACCTGACCAAGCTGATCGTGGGATCCGAGGGGACGCTGGGCATCATCACCGAAGCGACGCTGGCGCTGCGACCCAAGCCCCAGGCGCCCTGCACCATGGTCGCCGCGTTCGACCACATCGAGGCGGCGGGTGCGGCCGTGACGGCCGCCGTCGCCGACGGGCTGGTGCCATCGTTGCTGGAGATCATGGACGGCGCGTCGATCCGGGCGGTGGAGGCGCACACCGGGACAGCGGTGCTCGGTGACGGCGAGACCCCGGCCGCCATCCTGATCGGCCAGTCGGATGTCGGCGGCGAGGCCGGGATGGCGGAGCTGCGTCGCCTGGAGCGGGTGTGCAACGAGGCGGGCGCCACGCTGTGCTACTGCACCGACGACGTCGCCGAGGGCCGGATGCTGCTGCAGGCCCGCCGCGCCGTGCTTCCCGCGTTGGAGGAGTACGGCACCTGGACCACCGACGACGTGTGCGTGCCGCGCACCGCCATGGCGGCCCTGCTGCGGGCGTGCGAGCAGGTGTCCACCGACACCGGGATCATGATCGCCGTGGTGGGCCATGCCGGGGACGGCAACATGCACCCGACCATGGTCTACAGGTCCGATGCGGATCCGGATGCGGTGGCCCGGGCTCGCGCGGCCTACGACCGGGTGCTGGACGAGGCCCGCGCGCTGGGCGGCACGATCACCGGCGAGCACGGCGTGGGCCGGATGAAGCAGGCCAAGCTCGCCGAGGAGATCGGCCCGGTGGGGCTGTCCGTGCACCGTGCGATCAAGCGGGCCCTGGATCCGGCCGGGCTGTTCAACCCGGGGTCGATGTTCTCCATGGAGTAAGGCGGTTCGGGCGCTACGGATCGCCGAACCGGACCGACGTGTACGCCGACACGGGGTGCGCCGGCCAAGAAGTCGCGACTCGATGCCGCTGGCGGGCTCGCGACCTGGGCAAACGATGCGAGACCGAGCAACGAGTTGCGACTTTCTGGCAGCGCTGCCCCGCGGTCATCCGGGCGGGAGCTACCCCAGCAACAGCAGCCCGAAGGCCACGGCCATGCCGACCAGCACGCCGAGGATGGCGGCGATCAGCATGATCTGCGCGGCGGTCAGCGGGAGCCTGCGGCGGGCCGGCGGGTCGGGCCGGTGATCGTCCGGGCGCCGGCCGCCGGCCATCGCCCGCATGGCCTGGCGCACCACCATCTCCGGGTCGCCGCCGGCCCGCGGGTTCGTCATGTTCACGACAGGCCCTCCGATCGCCTCGCTGCGCGGCGATCGCGACTCACTGATGCGCGCCCATCGCGAGGCTCAACTTCGCGATCGCCCGGCTTGCGGTGGACTTTACCGTCCCCTTGGACAAACCGGTCGCCTCCGCGATCTCCGCCTCGGACAGCCCGCCGTAGTAGCGCAGCACCAGCACCTCGCGCTGCCGCGCCGGCAACTCCGCCAGCGCCGCCACCACCGCGCGGTGCTCGGCCGACATCATCGCCAGCGACTCGGCCGACCGGGCGGTGCCGGCGTCCGGCGGCACGTAGGCCCGGGCGGTGCGCCGCCGGCGCAGCATCGAGCGGGATCCATTGACCACCGCCGTCCGGAGGTAGCCGATGGCGGCGGCCCGGTCGCGCAGACCGGACCAGTGCCGGTACAGCCCGGCGAACGCCTCCTGCACGACGTCCTCGGCGCTGGCCACATCGTCCACCAGCAGGATCGCCAGCCGGACCATGCCCATCCGGTGCGAGCGGTACAGCTCGTCGATCGTCACCGGGCCGGCTTCGTCGGTGCCGCCCGGCGCGGGCCCGGGTTCGGCCGGACCTTCCAGGGCAGGATTCAGGGCCGGGTTCAGCGCGGCCAGCGTGCCGAGGGTCCGTTCCACCCGGGACTCCTCGTGGCTCACCGTCACCGCTCCCTCCCCGACATCGCCGGCCGCGCGCCGCCCCGTCACCGTTGCCCGAACCCCGATCCTGGCATGCTTGCGGCAGTGGTGTCGGCGGTCACCGGAAGATGCCGGGATTCCCGTGCCGGCCCGCGCGCCCGACCATTGGGTGAAACCGCAGGTGCGCGGTACCTGCCCGGCGGTGGCCTTCCGGTAGTGCGGGATACTTGACTGGGCGGTCGTCACCGCCGCGCAGCCCAGGGACGTTGCCAGGAAGGACGAACCGATCATGCCGATTGCCACACCCGAGGCCTACACGGCGATGCTGGAGCGGGCCAAGACCGGCGGGTTCGCCTATCCGGCGATCAACATCACCTCGTCGGAGACCATCAACGCCGCCATCAAGGGCTTCGCCGACGCCGGCAGCGACGGCATCCTGCAGGTATCCACCGGCGGCGCCGAGTTCGCCTCCGGCACCGGCGTCAAGGACATGGTCACCGGTGCGGTGGCGCTGGCCGAGTTCGCCCAGGTGGTCGCCGAGAAGTACGGCATCACCGTGGCGCTGCACACCGACCACTGCCCCAAGGAGAAGCTGGACGGATACGTCCGGCCGCTGCTCGCGCTGTCCACCGAGCGGGTCAAGGCCGGCGGTCGCCCGCTGTTCCAGTCGCACATGTGGGACGGCTCGGCCGTGCCGCTGGACGAGAACCTGGCCATCGCCAAGGAACTGTTGCCGCTGGCCGAGGCCGCCCACGTGATCCTGGAGATCGAGGTCGGCGTGGTGGGCGGCGAGGAGGACGGCGTGGTCGGCGAGATCAACGACAAGCTGTACACCACGCCGGAGGACTTCCTGGCCACCGCGGACGCCCTGGGGCTGCCGCAGGACCACCACTACATCGTGGCCGCCACCTTCGGCAACGTGCACGGCGTGTACAAGCCGGGCAACGTCAAGCTGCGGCCGGAGGTGCTCAAGGCCGGGCAGGAGGCGCTGGCCGCCAAGCTGGGGCTGCCCGCCGGCTCCAAGCCGTTCTCCCTGGTGTTCCACGGTGGTTCCGGCTCGACGGCCGAGGAGATCGCCGAGGCGGTGTCCTACGGCGTGGTGAAGATGAACATCGACACCGACACCCAGTACGCCTTCAGCCGGCCGATCGCGGGGCACTTCTTCACCAACTACGACGGGGTGCTCAAGGTGGACGGCGAGGTGGGCAACAAGAAGGCCTACGATCCGCGGTCGTACCTCAAGCTGGGCGAGGCCGGGATGGCGGCGCGCGTCGTGGAGGCCTGCCAGCAGCTCGGTTCGGCCGGCACATCCCCGTCGGCATAGGCGTTCACCGGCCCCAGGGCCGGGGCGCGGACGAGCACCACCGGCCCCGGGGCGGGGGCGCCGACGAGCACACAGCCGGGACGGATACCGTCACATCCATGATCGCGGTGAGCGGCCGATGAGCATCCTCGGAACCCGGGTGGTGCGCGTGGAGGACCCGGCCTTCCTGACCAACGGCGCGGTGTACACCGAGGACCTGGTGGACGAGCGGCTGGCCGGGGCGGCGCATGCGGTGTTCGTCCGCTCGCCGGTGGCGCACGCCGAGGTGGCCGGCATCGACACGTCCGCGGCGGCCGCCGTCGACGGGGTGATCGCGGTGTACACCGCCGTCGACCTGGCGGAGTTGCCGGCACCGCGGCCCCGGTACCGCACCCGCATGGTGGAGCCGCCGCTGGCCACCGACCGCGTGCGCTACGTCGGGCAGCCGGTCGCCCTGGTGCTGGCCGAGAGCCGGTACGCCGCAACGGACGCCGCCGAGCTGGTGGACGTCGAGTACCGCATGCTGCCGGCCCTGGTGGACCCGCGAGAGGCGGCCCGGGACCAGCTGCTGCTGTTCGACGAGGCCGGTACCAACACCGCCAGGGCGTCCGGCGGCGAGCCCGACCCGCAGCTGCTGGACGGCTGCGAGGTGGTGGTGACGGCGGAGATCGTCAATTCGCGGGTGCTGCCCGCCCCCCTGGAGGGGCGGGGCGCCGCGGCGGTATGGGGCGAGGACGGCCGGCTGCTGTTCTGGTGCCCCAACCAGGGCGCGCAGGGCAGCAAGTCGGACCTGGTACGCGCGCTCGGCGTGGATGCCGCCCGGATCCGGCTGATCACGCCCGACGTGGGCGGCGCCTTCGGCGCCAAGTTCGGCGCCGATCCGGAGCACGTGGTGGTCGCGGCCGCGGCGCGGCTGGCCGGACGGGCGGTGCGCTGGACCGAGACCAGGTCGGAGAACCTGATGGCCATGACCCACGGCCGCGGCCAGTACCAGACCGTCACCATCGGCGGGACCCGGGACGGCCGGATGA
Organism: Nakamurella sp.; assembly: GCA_035708025.1. GTDB lineage: Bacteria > Actinomycetota > Actinomycetes > Mycobacteriales > Nakamurellaceae > Nakamurella. The sequence continues at coordinate 6,387 of DASSTH010000127.1, forward strand.
TCGCCTACCGGCTGGACGTGCTGCAGGACTGCGGCGCCTACCCGCGGATCGGGGTCATCCTGCCGTCGCTGACCAGGCGGATGGCCCCGGGCGTGTACGACTTCCAGCGGGTGGAGGTGGCCACCCGCTCGGTGGTCACCACGACCACCCCGATGGGCGCCTACCGGGGTGCCGGCCGGCCGGAGGCGACCGCGGCGCTGGAACGCGCGGTGGACCTGTTCGCCGCCGAGATCGGCATGGATCCGGCCGAGGTGCGGCGGCGCAACATGCTGCCGGCCTTCACCGAGCCGCACACCACGGCGACCGGCGCGATCTACGACGTCGGCGACTACCCCACCGCCTTGCAGAAGGTGCTGGACGCCGCCGACTACCACCAGTTGCGCGCCGAGCAGGCGGCCCGGCGGGCGCGCGGCGACGAGCGCCAACTGGGTGTCGGGCTGGCCGTGTACGTGGAGATCACCGGCGGCGGTGACGAGTCCGGCCCGCCGCACGAGAACGCCACCGTCGAAGTCCATCCGGACGGCAGTGCAACGGTTCTCACCGGAACATCGCCGCACGGGCAGGGACACCAGACGGTATGGGCGATGCTGGTCAGCGAGGAGCTGGGCATTCCGCTGGAGCGGATCACCGTCCGGTGGGGCGACACCGACCTGGTCCCGGAGGGCGGCGGCACCGGCGGCTCACGCAGCCTGCAGCAGGGCGGGCTGGCGGTGCGGGCGGCCGCCCGGGACGTGGCGGAACTGGCCAAGCAGCGCGCCGCGACGCTGCTGGAGGTCGACCCGGTGGACCTGGCGGTGGACACCGCCCGCGCGGGCCTGGCCGTGGCCGGTGTCCCGGACCGGTTCGTGTCGTTCGCCGAGCTCGCCGCGGACGAGCCGCTGCGCGCGCACACCGTGTTCAGCGCGCCAGGGGCAACCTTTCCGTTCGGCGCGCACCTGGCCGTGGTGGAGGTGGATGTGCCGACCGGCAAGGCCACGCTGCAGCGGCTGGTGGCGGTGGACGACTCCGGCACCATCGTCAATCCGCTGCTGGCCGAGGGGCAACGGCACGGCGGGCTCGCGCAGGGAGCCGCCCAGGCCCTGCTGGAGGAAGTGCTGTTCGATCCGGACGGGAACCCGCTGACCGCCAGCTTCGCCGACTACGGCATCGTCACGGCCGCCGAACTACCCGACTTCGAACTGGTGCCGATGGAGACTCCGACTCACTACAACCCGTTGGGCGCCAAGGGGATCGGCGAGTCCGGCACCATCGGTGCCACACCGGCGGTGCAGAACGCCGTGATCGACGCCGTCGCCCACCTCGGGGTCAGGCACATCGACATGCCCACCACGCCCCAGCGGGTGTGGCGGGCCATCCAGGAGGCGGGGCGCTGATGCGGGTGTCCATCACCGTCAACGGGGTGCAGCGCACCGACGACGTCGAGCCGCGGCTGCTGCTGGCCCACTACCTGCGCGAGGTCTGCGGGCTACGCGCCACCAACATCGGCTGCGACACCAGCTCCTGCGGGGCGTGCACCGTACTGGTGGACTCCGAGTCGGTGAAATCGTGCACCATGCTGGCGGTGCAGGCGTCCGGGTCCGCGGTGACGACGCTGGAGGGCTTGGCGGGTCCCGGCGGGGAGCTGCACCCGGTGCAGCAGGCGTTCCGCGCCGAACACGCGCTGCAGTGCGGGTTCTGCACCCCGGGGATGGTGATGGCGTCGGTGTCCCTGTTGGCGGAGAACCCGTCACCGTCCGGCGCCCAGGTGCGGCGGGCGCTGGAGGGAAACCTGTGCCGCTGCACCGGATATCACAACATCGTGCGCGCGGTGCTGGCGGCGGCCGGGCCGGGGGTCTCCGCCGGTGGCGGGCCGGCCGGGCCGGCCGGTCCGGAAACGTCCGCCGGTGACGGGACCGACGACGCTGACGGGACCGACGACGCCGGTGGTGCCCGATGATCCCGGCGCCGTTCGAGTACCGGCGCGCGGCGTCCGTCGAGGATGCCGTCGCCCTGCTGGCCGAGTACGGCGACGACGCGAAACTGCTGGCGGGCGGGCATTCCCTGCTGCCGATGATGAAGCTGCGGCTGGCCGCGCCGGCGCTGCTGGTCGACGTGGGGCGCCTGGACGCGCTGCGCTACATCCGCCGGGAGGGCGAGGAGCTTGCCATCGGCGCCCTGACCCGGCACGCCGAGCTGGCTGGCTCCGACGTGCTGCACCAATCGGCCCCGCTACTGGCCCAGGTGGCCGCGCAGGTCGGCGACCCGCAGGTGCGGCATCGCGGCACTATCGGAGGCTCGCTGGTGCATGCGGACCCGGCGGGTGATCTGCCCGCCGCCGTGCTTGCACTGGACGCCGTCCTGGTGGTACGCGGGCCGTCCGGCGACCGCCGGATCGCCGTCGACGACTTCTTCACCGGCTACTTCAGTACCGCTGTGGCCGACGACGAGATGCTCACCGAGATCAGGATTCCGGTCACGAGGCAGCCCTACGCGTACGTCAAATTCGTGCGCCGGGCCAACGATTGGGCGATCGTCGCGGCAGCGGTGGCCGGCGAGCGGGTGACGCTAGCCACCATGGCCCCGACGCCGGTGCGGGCGCTGGCCACCGAGGAGGCGCTGCGGTCCGGCGCGTCACCGGCCGACGCCGCCGAACTCGCCGACGACGGCACCGATCCGGTCGAGGACATGCATGCCGACCGGAACTACCGCCGGCATCTCGCCAGGGTGCTCACCCGGCGCGCGCTACAGGCTGCCTTCGAGCGTTGAGACTCGGAGCAGCCCTGCGTCCTGCAGGTTACGTGCGATTGTCACGCAACCTGCAGGACGCGGCGGGCCCCGGGCCTGGGACGAGATGGGCCCGCTGGCATTGGTCCGCTACGAGGACGCAGAGACCTTCTTGACGAACTGCGTCGTGTAGGTCTTGGACAGATCGATGCTGGCGTTCTTTACGTCAGGAAGTGCCGCCTGCAGCACGGCCAGCACCGTGTCCGGACCGTCGGAGGGCATCACACCGTCCTCCGTGAACATCCCCTTGCCGGCGTCCAGGGCCTTGGCGTAGGCGTCCTTGCCGACGCCCTTGTAGAAGTCCGCGGGGACATGCTCGGTGATCTCCGCACCGGAGTGGGACTTGATGTACTGCAGCGTCTTGACGAATGCGTTCGCCAACTTCTGCACCACGTCCTGGTGCGAGTTCACCCAGTCGGTGCGGGCGTACAGGCAGGCCGCCGGGTAGGTCCCGCCCAGGGCCGCCTCAGTGCCCTCCTTGGTGCGCATGTCCACCATCACGTGCGCCAGGCCGGTGCTGACCGCCTGGGTGATGGTCGGTTCGGTGGTCATCCCGGAGACGATCTCGCCCTGCTGCATCGCCGCGATGAAGGTCTGACCGGACTTCACGGCCAGTCGGTTGACGTCGCCGACCGCGACCCCGTTCTTGATGGCCAGGTACTGGCTCAGGAAGTCCGTGGACGACCCGGCACCCGTGATGCCGACGCTCTTGCCCTTCCAGTCGGCGGGCGACTTCACGTCGGTCGCCTTGTTGCTGGTCAGTTCCACCTCGCCGGGCACCTGGGAGAACTGCACGATCGATTCGGTCGACTTGCCCTTGGCCTGCAACTGGATGTTGTGGTCGTAGAAGCCGACGACGGCGTCCACATCGCCGGCCAGCATGGCGGTCTCGGCGTCCACGCCGGCGGGTTCGGACTGCAGGTCGACGTCCAGCCCCGCGTCCTTGAAGTAGCCGAGCGACGCGGTCAGTTGGGCGGGCAGGTAGATCTGCTTGTCCAGTCCGCCGACCATGATGGTGACCTTGGCCGGCGCCGCAGCTGCCGATCCTCCGCCCTCACCGGCCGAACCGGAACTGCAGCCGGTGAGTACCAGACCGCCGATCAGCGATACTGCGATGCCGGCGGTCGCGAGCCGTCGCGTGTTCATTCCAACCTCCCATTGTCGAGCGGGTACGGCACAGCGGTCGCCGCGCCGGAATATTCCTTGTGCGGCAACGTGTTACAGGTCTGCACCGGACAGTTGCGGAGGGCGCCACGACAGCAGCCGGGCCTCCAGCAGGCCCATCAGCCCTTCGGCGATCAGCGCCACGACGGCGATGATGAGCATCGCGGCGAAGATGCCCGACGGGTTGAAGGTGCCCTGGGCGGTGGTGATCAACAGCCCGAGACCCTTTCGGGCACCGAGGAACTCCCCCACGATGGCACCGATCAGCGCGAAGCCGAAGCTGGTGTGCATACTGGCGATGATCCAGGTGAATGCCGAGGGCAGCACCACCTGCCAGGTCACCTGGGCCTTGCTGGCTCCCAGTATCCGGGCATTGGCCACCAAGTTCCGGTCGACCTCGCGGGTCCCCTGGAAGGCGTTGAAGAACACGGCGAAGAACACCAGCACCACGGCCAACGCAACCTTGGATGCGATGCCGAGGCCCAGCCAGACGATCAGGATGGATCCCAGCACGATGCGCGGGATGGAGTTCAACACCTTGATATAGGGCCCGAACACCTCCGACAGGATCCGCACCCGGCCCAGCGCGACACCGAAGGCCACGCCCAGTACCACCCCGATGACGAAGCCGATGATGGCCTCCTCCACGGTGACCGCCACCTGCTGCCACAACGGTCCGGCCTGCGTGCCGTCCTTCGCCCAGATCCATACCTGCTGGATGATCTCGGACGGATAGCTGAAGAAGAACGGATCGATCACCCCGGTACGCGCCAGCAGTTCCCAGCCGCCGACCACCAGCACCAGCACGGCGACCCGCAGCCAGATCACCCATGCTCGGTGCCGGCGGGCCTGCCGGGCGGCGTCCGGGTCGAGCACGTCCGCTCCCGCGCGCGCCACCGCCGTCCTCGCTGCGGTCACGCCACACCCGCCGACGTCGTCTGCCGGGCATAGGCGAGCTGCACCTCGTCGCGCAGACTCTCCCAGATCCGCTGGTAGAGCTCGATGAACGCCGGCTCGAACCGGATCTCCTGCACGGTCCGCGGCCGGGGCAGGTCGATGCGGTACGACGCCTTGACGGTGGCCGGCCCGGCGGTCATCACCACCACGGTGTCGGCCAACGCGATGGCCTCCTCCAGGTCGTGCGTGACGAACACCACGGCCGGCCGGGTCTGATCCCAGATGCTCAGCAGTTCGGTGGACATCAGCGCCCTGGTCTGCACGTCCAACGCCGAGAACGGCTCGTCCATCAGCAAGATGCGCGGTTCGTTGATCAGACTCTGGGCCAGCGCCACCCGCTTGCGCATGCCGCCGGACAACTGATGCGGATGCCGGTCCTCGAAGCCCGACAGGCCCACTCGGTGCAGCCAGTCGCGAGCGGCCGCGTGCGCCTTGGCCTTCCCCTCGCCCCGGAACAGCGGGCCGGCCGCGACGTTCCCCAGGACCGTCTTCCACGGCAGCACCGCGTCCGCCTGGAACATGAAACCCACGGCGGGATCGATCCCCCTGACCGACTCACCGTGCACCTGGACGGTCCCCTCGCTGGGCCGTTCCAGCCCGGACACCAGCGACAGCGTGGTGGACTTGCCGCACCCCGTCGGTCCGACCAGAGCACAGAACTCCCCCCGCTGGATGGTGAGGTCCAAATCCCGTAACGCGGTGTAGATCGATCCCGTCGGTGTGCGGAATCGTTTGGTGACACCGGTCAATTCGATAGCCGGTGCACCGTCGGTGGCGGGTGGATACATCTCGCCTCCCCTGGTTCCTCGAAGGTGGCGAAACCGTAGGAGCGGCGGGGCGGTGCACGGAACCCTTTCGCGCCTTACCGCAGTACTGATCGATTCAGCGGCTTTCGTGCATAAAGCTCGCCGGGCGACCGGTAGGCGGCACACCGATGGGGTGCCACAATGCGGATCGGCGAGGGCACGGAATCAGGCAGGTGGACATGGCGTCACGGGGGCGGCTTTCGACCCGCATCCTGCGGTGGCAGGTGGCCATCCTGGTCGGCACGCTGCTGGTCGGTTTCGCGCTCACCACTGTGCTGGTCCGCAACCTGCTGGTGCGGCAGTTCGAGGAACGGGCGCTCGCGGTGGCCCGTGTGGTGGCGGTAGAGCCCGGCCTGGCGCAAGCCGTCGTCGCGCGGGATCCGACCGGTTTCGTGCAGCAGCGGGCCGAGCAGATCCGGCAGAGCTCACAAGCACTGTTCGTCGTGGTCACCGACGATCGTGGCATCCGCTACTCGCATCCCAATCCCGATCGCATCGGCGAGGAAGTCAGTACCGACCCCAGCGAGGCGCTGGCCGGGCAGACGGTGGTCGCGATGGAACGCGGCACCCTGGGGCTGTCGGCCCGGGCCAAGGTCCCGCTGCTGGCCGCCGACGGCGCGATCGTCGGGGAGGTGTCGGTGGGCATCTCAGCGGACGAGATCAATTCGCGCCTGCTGACCCTGCTGCCCAGTGTCGCGCTGTACCTCGGCCTGGCGCTGCTGGTGGGGGTGGTGGCATCGCTGCTGCTGGCCCGCCGGCTGAAGCGGCAGACGTTCGGCCTGGAGCTGGGCGAGATCGCCGGTCTGCTGCAGGAGCGCGAGGCGACCCTGTACGGCATCCGCGAGGGGGTGATCGCGGTGGACGCCTCCGGCGTGGTGACCCTGGTGAACGATGAGGCGCGCACGCTGCTGGACCTGCGGACGACCGGGGTGGGCGAGCCGCTGGCGGATCTGCTGCCACCCGGCCGGTTGGTCGACCTGCTGACCGGGGCGCAGACCGGCGCCGACCAGGTGGTGCTGACCGAGCGACACTGCCTGGTGGTGAACCGGATGCCGGTCAATCTGCAGGGCCGGGACCTGGGTTCGGTGATCACGCTGTCCGACCGGACCGAACAGGAGAGCCTGCTGCGCGAGTTGGACAGCGTGCGCGGTCTGACCGACGCGCTGCGGGCGCAGCAGCATGAGTTCGACAATCGGGTGCACGCCCTGGCCGGGCTGGTGGAACTGGGCCGTTACGACGAGGCGCTGCGCTATGCCGGTGAGCTGTCCGGAAGCCAGCCGGCACTGGCCGAAAGGCTGCAGGAGCGCATCGACAGCCCGCAATTGGTCGGCCTGCTGATCGCCAAATCAGTGGTCGCAGCCGAGCGCGGCGTGCGCATGACCATCAGCGACGACTCGGCGCTGGCGGCCGATGACGCCGACCCGTCGGCGCTGCTGACCATCGTGGGCAATCTGGTGGACAACGCCATCGACGCGGCCGGCGCCGGCGTATCGGCCGAGCCGGAGGTGGGCGTGACGATCCGCACCGAGCCGGACCGGTCCGTGACGGTGCAGGTCACCGACACCGGCCGGGGTGTGCCGGCCACGGACCGGAGCCGGATCTTCACCGACGGCTTTACCACCAAACAGCCGGCCGGGTACCGGCGGCGCGGCCTGGGGCTGGCGTTGGTACAGCGAACGGTGGCCCGCGCCGGCGGCACGATCGCCGTCCGCAGCGACCGGCAAGGCGCCGCTTTCACGGTTGTGCTGACGCCACTCGGCGCCCGAAGGCCGGAGGCGGCCCGCCAATGATCCAGACCCTGGTGGTGGACGACGACTTCCGGGTGGCCGAGGTGCATGCGGGTTATGTGCAGGCGGTGGATGGTTTCACCGTCACGGGCGTGGCGCACACTGCCGAGCAGGCGTACCGCTCGGCCGCCGAGTCCAGCCCGGATCTGGTACTGCTGGACCTGTTCCTGCCCGACGAGCCCGGGCTGGACCTGATGCGCCGGCTGACCGGGCTGCCGTCGCCCCCGGACGTCATCGTGATCTCGGCGGCGCGCGACCTGGCGGCCATCCGTCAGGCCATGCGGCAGGGCGCGGTCGGCTACCTGGTCAAGCCGTTCCGCTTCGCACTGTTCGCCGAGCGGCTCCGGGCGTACCGGGACCTGAGCGCCCGGCTGTCCGCCTTGGCCGCCGCGGGTCCACGGGAGGCCGAGCAGGCTGACATCGACGCACTGTTCGCCATGCTCGGCGGTCCTGGGATCCCGGCCGCTCCCAAGGGTCAGTCCGCCTCCACCATGCGCCTGGTGCGGGAAGCGGTGCAGCAAGCCGACCCGGATGCGTCGGCGGCGGAAGTGGCCGAGCTAGTCGGTATCAGCAGGCCGACCGCGCAGCGGTACCTGGCCTACCTGTCCCGGCACGGCGTGATCGACCTGCGGCTGCAGTACGGCACCACCGGCCGCCCTGAGCACCGGTACCGGGTCGCCGAGCGCTGAGCCGGCACCCGACGGGGCCACCTCGGCCGGGGCGGCGACCGGTCCGTCCGGGGGTGCTCCGCGCGTTCGCGAGCGGGCGGTCGCCAGCACGGCGCCGACGATGACCAGCGGGAAGCCGATACCGACACCCACCGTCATGGGCTCGTGTAAAACCAGGATGCCCAGCGCGATGGCGACCGCCGGGTTGATGTAGGTGATCACGGTGGCGCGGCCCGGACCGGCCTCGGCGACCAGGGCGAAGATGCACAGGAACGCCACCGCCGTGCACAGCACCGCCAGACCGATGACCGACCACACCGCAGGGACGGTGACGTGGGTGGGACGCAGCCAGATGGCGAACGGCAGGTAGATGGTGGCCGACAGCATCAACGAGGCGGTGACGACCCCCAGCGGGGGCAGGTCGTCCAGCATGTGCCCGATGATGTAGGCGCCGAAGGCGTAGCCGGTGGCGGTCAGCACCACCGACCCCACCGCGCCGAGGTCGTGCAGGTCGACGTCGAACCCGACCAGGGCGGCCACCCCGCCGAACCCGATGCCCAGGCCCAGCAGGCGGCGAACGTCGAACCGGTCGTGCCCGGAGACCGCCAGGATGACGGCCGCGATCAACGGGACCATGGCCACCAGCAGACCGGCGGTGGAGGAGTCCAGCCGGGTCTCCGCGTGGCCCAGCAGCCACCACGGGCCGACGATCTCCACCAGGGTGTACAGCAGCAGCGAGCGCCAGCGCCGGAACACCGGGGCCAGTTGCCGGCGGTACAGCGCGATCGGCAGCAGCAGCAGCGCGCCCAGGAAGGTGCGGCCGAAGGCGACCACCACGGGGTCGAACACCTCCACGGCGACCCGGATCATCAGATACGGGATGCCCCACAGCAGGCTCAACGCCGCGAACAACACCCAGCCTCGACGGCTCACCGGACCTCCCGACCGCTCACTGCGACGCTGCACCCACCCGGAGGCACCGCGACACCTCCGAGCCCTGCCCGTTCCCGGACCCAGGCGCACGTCGCGCGCCGAGAGTACTGCCCACCACCGACAACGCCGGCCACGAGGAAACGGCCACGGCCGGCCCCCGACGAATGACAACGGTGTGATTTACCCCCCGATTCGGCGTGTCGCTGCCTCGAATGTCAGCACCGTCGTGCATAGTGAGTTTGCTGGGGGACTTGTGACTTGTGTGACGGGTGATCTACCGTGGTGCACGGCCACCCTGGGGGCGGCCTACCCGGACACACGCGACCCCCCGCTTCGCGTCCCGGGCAGGACCGAAAGCACTGATGCGGTCGGGCGGGGATCGCGAAGCCGTGGGCGTCGGCAAGGGGAAGGGGCGCCGGCGGCGAAGCGGTGCCGGCGACCCGGAGAGGACGGCCCGTGCGCCGTATCGTGGGCCTGCTGGCCACCACCGTCACCGTCGCGGCGTCACTGCTGTTCGCCTCCGCCGGCACCGCCTCGGCCGACCCGTCGGCCAACGCCTGGTACCAGCTGCGGATGTGCGAGTCCAGCAACCGCTACGACATCAACACCGGCAACGGCTACTACGGCGCCTACCAGTTCGACCTGCCCACCTGGCGGTCGGTCGGCGGCTCCGGATACCCGAACCAGGCCAGCCCCGCCGAACAGGACTACCGGGCGCTCATCCTGTATCGGATGCGCGGCTGGTCGCCGTGGACCTGCGCGGTCCTGGTGGGGCTGCGAGAGGACGGCGATGCGCGGTCCGGCGTGATGCCGCCCCGCCCGGGCAACACCGGCTCGCCGTCGCCCGGCGGCTCCGAGGGCGGCTCCACCTCCTCCGGCAGGGCACCGGCCTGGCCGGGCAAGCAGTACTTCGAGGGCGACTACTCCGAGCAGCTCAAGGTGTGGCAGAAGCAGGCCGGCAAGCTGGGCTACGGCCTGGTCGGCACCGGCTACTTCGGACCGAAGACCGAGGCCGCGGTGCTGGCAATCCAGAAGAAGGCCAAGCTGAACGTGGTCGGCTTCATCGGCCCCAAGACCTGGGCCGCGGCCTGGGACACCAGCAACGCCAAGAACGCCGGATCGGGCAGCACCGTCACCTACACCCCGCAGACCGACGCCTCCTGCAAGGTCGGCGCGGCGAAGGCGCCGGCCTGGCCCGGCAAGCAGTTCTTCTACGGCGACACCGCCCGGGAACTGCAGTGCTTCCAGAAGCAGTTGGGCCACCGCGGCTATCCGTTGAGCGGCACCGGCTACTACGGCCCGGCGACCAAGGCGTCCGTGCTGGATCTGCAGCGCCGCAACGGGATCAACGACTCCGGCATCATCGGCCCGCTCACCTGGAAGGCGGCCTGGGAGGGCGCCGTCAAGTAGACCCGATCGAGCGGCCCTCACCCGGACGGGAATCGTCGATATAACGATTGGTCAAAGTCCTGGCCCGGACGGTAACGCTTGAGGAGCTTGTGACGAGGAGCACAACAGTGCCGGCCGATCAGGGCCGGCGACCGACGCCCGTCCCTGCGCGATGCCCGTGTGGGGACGGTGCTCCGAGAGGCCAGGGCCATGCCGGTCCTGGCCTCTCTGCTACCTCACCGACCGGCGGTTCCCCATCGATTCCGGCTGATTGCCCATCGATTCCGGTCGAATCGCAGTTTCGGCCGGCTCGGCCGTGTCACCGGTTCGCCGCCGGGCGCGTCACCGTCCGTGCGCCGGCCACGGCGTGGCGACCGCCACCGGTCGCGTCATCGCCCACGGTCACAGAGCACCGGTCTCGTCACCGCCTGCGGCCAGCCCACCACCGGTCGCGTCACCGCCTGCGGTCAGCCCACCACCGCGGCGGCCGCCAGCGACTCGGCGGAGGCCAGCTGGACGCAGGTGGCCACGCCCTGCATGGCGGTGGTCACCTCGTCCAGCGGCGGCATGGTGGGGGCCAGCCGGATGTTGCGGTCGCGCGGGTCCTTTCCGTACGGGAATGACGAGCCCGCCGGGGTGAGCGCGATACCGGCCTGCTTGGCCAGTTCCACCACCCGCGCCGCGGTGCCGTCCAGCACGTCCAGGTTGACGAAGTAGCCGCCGGACGGTTTGGTCCACTCGGCCACGCCCAGCCCGCCCAGCCGCTCGGTCAAGATCCGGTCCACCGCGGCGAACTTGGGCGCGATGATCGCCCGGTGCTTGGCCATATGGGCGCGCACCCCGTCGGCGTCGCCGAAGAACTGCGCATGCCGCAACTGGTTCACCTTGTCCGGCCCGATGCTGCCCTCGCCGAGGTGCTTCAGATACCAGTCGACGTTCTCCACCGAGCCCGCCAGGAAACCGACTCCGGCGCCGGCGAAGGTGATCTTCGACGTGGAGGCGAACACGATGGGACGGTGCGGGTTTCCGGCGGCCGACGCCAGCGACAGCACGTCCGCACTCTTGGCCTCCGCCTCGGTCAGGTGGTGCAGCGCATACGCGTTGTCCCAGAAGATCTTGAAGTCGGGCGCGGCGGTCGGCATCGAGGTCAGCGCGGCGGCCACCTCCTGCGTGCACACCGCTCCGGACGGGTTGGAATAGGTGGGAACGATCCACATGCCGCGCACCGTCGGATCGTCCTTCACCAGGGCGGCCGTGGCATCCGGATCCGGCCCGTCCGGGGTCATCGGCACCGTGATCATCTTGATGCCCATCGACTGCAACAGCGTGAAGTGCCGGTCGTAGCCGGGCACCGGGCAGACGAATGTGACGGTGTCCTCGTGCTTCCAGGGGCGCTGCGAGTCCAACGCCCCGTGCAGCAGGCAGTAGACCAGCACCTCGCGCATCATGGTCAGGCTCGAATTTCCGCCGGCCACGATCCGCGGCAGGTCCACCCCGAGCAGGTCGGCGAAGATGGCGCGCAGTTCCGGCAGCCCGGCCAGCCCGCCGTAGTTGCGCACGTCGGTGCCGGACGCGTCGCGGTAGCCGTCCGGCAGGTGCAGCAGGTCGTTGGCCAGGTCCAGCTGGGCGCTGGACGGTTTGCCGCGGGTCAGATCCAGCTTCAGCCCGCTGTCCTGCAGCCGCTGGTAGTCGGCCCGGCGGTCGGCCAGGTAGGCCTGCAGTTCGGCGGGGGGAAGGGCGGACAGCGGCTGGTCGGGCACGGCGGGGCACTCCGGTTCGGGCGGGATCTGATGGTTGTGACTGGCTGGCTCTGGCTGGTTCTGGTCGGCTCTGGGTGGCTCTAGGTCTCTGTGGGTGGCGCTGGGTGGCGCGGGACGACTGCGCCGCGACGAGCGGGGCACGCCGCGCCAGCGACCAGTGTCCCAGCCCGCCCGGACGGCCGGTACGGCGGGAACCGGAGTTGTCCCCCTGTCCGATTTCCATCCACATTCTCCGGACCGTCGTGGACGTCCGGCGGTGCGGGCGGCACGGTGGCCTGGTGCGGCGCGGTGCGCAGGCACTGCGGGACGGGGACAGCGGGACAGAAGGCAGCGAGACAGGGGGACAGAAGATCACCGATGGACGGATTCGACGTCACCACGGGGCGGATCGCCACGGCGGCGGCCGGTGTGGAACAGGTGGCGGACGCGTTGACCGGGGAGATCGCCACCATGCGGGACCTGTTGGGCGAGATCAGCGCCGGGTGGCAGTCCAGCGCGGCGGCGCCCCGGTTCCTGGCCGCCATGCAGGGCTACCTGGACCAGGCGGCCGCCCTCAAGGACGCGCTGGCCTCGCACGGCCAGGGGCTGACGGCCACGGTGCGCGCGTTCGAGCGGGCCGAGGACGCCATCGCGCAGTCCACCCCGGCGGTGACGGGATGACCGGGAGGCGGGCGCGATGACGCAGATAAGGGTGAGCTACGCGGCACTGGCGGACGGGTACCACGGGCTGGTGGCCACCTGGAACCGGATCGAGTCGCACCTGGCCGAACTGGATGCGACCGTCGCCGCGACGGGCGACATGCAGTCGCAGGCGCTCACCGCCTACGCCGCGCTCAAGGCCCGCTGGACCGCATCGGCGGCCGAACGGCAGGGCACCCTGCGGGCGCTGGCGGACGCGGTCGACCGCGCGGCACAGCTTTATCGGGAGGTGGACGCGGCGGCGGCCGCGCAATTCGCCGGGTGAGCGCGGCGGGGCACCGCCGGGCGGGCCGGTACGGCGGCGGGCGGGGGCAGGCGGTGTCGGGCCGCCGGGCAAGATGTGGCCATGACCGGACCGACGAACCTGCTGGGGCCCGCGCCGATCGAGTTGCCGGTGGACCCGGCCGAGGCCGAGCTGGCCTCCGGCGCCGCGCCGGAGTCCGTGGTGCGCGCGCGCCCGTCGTCCAGCCTGGCCTGGGCGGTGCTCGCCGAGCGGGCGTTGGCCGGTGGTGACGACGTCGCCGGCTACGCCTACGCCCGGGTCGGGTACCACCGCGGGCTGGACCTGCTGCGCCGACACGGCTGGAAGGGCGCCGGCCCGATCCCCTGGGCACACGAGCCCAACCGCGGGTTCCTGCGCGCGCTGGCGGCGCTGGGCCGGGCCGCCGCCTCGTTCGGCGAGGCCGACGAGGCCGAGCGGGTGCGGGCGTTCCTGGCCGACGCAGACCCGGCCATCCCCACCGAGCTGCTGCCCTGAGGTATCCCCACCGAGCTGCAACCCCGAGGTATCCCCACCGAACTGCTGCCCCGAGACCTCCCCGCCAAGCTGGGGCCTTGAGAACCGCAAGCCGCCTCCGGGCAACCGGATCCGGGCCTACGATGCCGTGATGACGGCGGCCGGCCTGGTGGCGGTGGGCAACACTCCGCTGGTCCGGCTGCGGTCGTTCGAGCCCGCCGGCGGCGCCGAGGTGTGGGCGAAGTGGGAAGGCGCCAACCCCACCGGCAGCATGAAGGACCGGATGGCCCTGGGCATGGTGGTCCACGGAGAGCGGTCCGGGCTCTTGCGGCCCGGAATGCGCGTCGTGGAATACACCGGGGGCAGCACCGGAAGCTCGGTGGCGATGGTGTGCGCGGCCCGTGGATACCGCGCCCACCTGGTCACCGCCGACTGTTTCGCCGTCGAGAAGATCAAGACCATGCGCGCGTTCGGCGCGCATGTCGATGTGTTGGCCAGCGACGGCGGCCGGGTCACGCCGGAGCTGTTCGAGCGCTTCAAGACGCGGATCGGAGAACTGGCCGCGGAGCCGGATACCTGGTGGGCGGAGCAGTTCGTCAATCCCGGCAATGCGGCGGGCTATCGGGAGTTGGCCCGGGAGATCGTCACGGCCATGCCGGACGGCGTCGACGGGTTCGTCATGGGCGTCGGCACCGGCGGGGCATTCTCCGGCGTGGCCGAGGTGCTGAAGGATCACAGCCCGTCGACACGGTGCGTCGCGGTCGAACCGGCGACGTCGCGCAACCTGTCCGGCGGTGCGCTCGGCGCCCATCACCTGGAGGGCATCGGCGTCGGGTTCCGGCCGCCCGGGGCCAGGCTCGATCTGGTCGACGACATCACCGCCGTCAGTGATGCGGACGCCTTCGGCGCCGCCCGGGCGTTGGCCCTTCGCGAGGGGATGCTGGCCGGGCAGACCTCCGGGGCGAACCTCGTCGCCGCTCACCGGCTGGCCGGAAAACTCGGTCCGGGCCGGCGCGTGGTGACCGTCCTGATCGACACCGGCCTGAAGTACCTGACCGGGGAACTGTTCGGCGACCAGGGCCACGGGCCGGCCTGGTAGTGAGCCAAGGGCGGCGCCGGCCGGTCACCCCGCCCGCCACTCCCCGCCACTCCCCCGTCACTGCCGGGTCAGTACACCCCGCGCACCAGTCGCAGCGGCTGGGTGTGCTTGTAGAACACCCAGCGGTGCGCCGCCCGCGGGTGGCGCACCCCGTCGATGACGATGTCCGTGCCGGGGCCCAACCCGAACTCGACCGCCCGGCCCAGCGCCGTCACCGGCCGCCGGCCGAAGCCGAGGATCCGCCGCCGGACCACCGTCACCGCCAGGCCCTTGTCCCGGTCCGGCTCGACCTGCACCAGCTGCGCGTTCCCGGACAGCACCCGCTGCTCGTCCACGTACACCGTGCCGGACACCGGGGCCAGCCGGGCGGCGCCCACCAGCACCCCGCCGGCGTCACTGCGCACCAGCGGCACCAGGTCGACCTCCGCGCGGTCGGCGGCGGTGACCGCCTCCGGCCCGGTGGGCATCGACCAGATGCCCGTCACCGGCGTCTCCGACGCGGCGGCATAGGCCACCTCCACCGCCCCGAGCAACTCGCGGCGCAGCAGGCGCAACACCACCGCCGCCAGGTCGGCGTCGTCGCCGACCACCAAGACCCGCCCGGCCAGCAACGGGTCGATGGCCTTGCCCGGGCGCCGGCCGACGAAGTGGATGCTCCGCCCGCCGCAGGCCAGCAGGACGTCCCGCACGTCGTCGGCGCCCGCCGTCTGTGACCCCGCGGGCCGGAGGGCATCCGGCCCCGCGGTGGGC
>DASSTH010000128.1:0-4358 GCA_035708025.1 Nakamurella sp.
ATCTGCTGGGCCCGGGCGACGATGCCGGGAATCTGATTCACGCGCAGATCGCCGGGGCAGGGCTTGCCGTCGTGGCGGGTCCACACCTCACCGCCGGGCACCCGCCACGGTGCGATGCCCCAGCGGTGCGGCGCCCACCCGGACTGGCCGGGGCGCGAGTCGGGGATCTCGACCGCCTTGATGGAGCCGAGCACCACCTCGCACCAGGCGATGAAGTCGGCGGCTCGTTCGCACTGGCCGGGATCCCAGCGGCCGGTGTTCGCCGACGTGCCGTAGATGGCCGGGTCGTCGGTCTGCACCTCGTGATAGCTGGGCTCGGACTCTGGCTTCAGCCCGTCGTAGGACTCGAAGGTGATGCAGTGCTCGTTGCCGTCGGCGACACCCTCGACGTGCCGGTCGAAGTCGGCGTACTGCTCCATGTAGCCGCGCCGGCCGTTGTAGGCGTGGCAGGCCTTGGCGGACTGCACCCAGCCGAACACGCTGGTGGGGTTCGGGCTGACGGCCTCGTGCAGCGTGCCCACGTCGGGCAGACGGCCGAGGTCGCCGTCGCCGCCGCGGTTGCCGTCGTCCGGCCGCCAGAACGCGCCGGGATAGCGAGGTGTCATCGGCCCTCCCAAGGGCAGCAGTGACCACCCGGCCAGGTGCCGGGTGAGGGTTGTGGGGCATCAGTCGGCGTAGTTGTCGGGCGGGTCGGGCGGGTCGATGCCTGCGCCGCGCAGAGCCGACAACAGCGCGTTGATGTACTGCCGCGCGGCGGCCAGCGCCAACTCCAGGTGATTGACCCGCGCCGCCAGCGAGTCCTTGTCGCGCGCCAGTCCGGTGATCTGCTGCTGCAGATCCGTCAGTCGCCGCTCGTGTTCCTTGCGGGTCTCGATCAGCAGATCCCGGAACCCATCCACCGACTCCGACAACGCCTGCACGCCTTGCGATTCCTGCCCGGTTTTGCGTCCCACCCTGGCGACTGCGTACACCGACAGGGCGGTGATGATCGCGGCACCGACCACGGACAGGGCGGTGATCGCCGCCGCGCTCACGACGCACCGCCGGCGCCACCGTCGCTCTTGGTCAGATACGTCTGTCGGTGGGACGCTGCCGCGATACCGACGATGCCGACGAGGGCGAGGTACAGCGCCGCCGCGTACCAGCCGGTGCGGATTCCCTGATGCTCGGTCAGCCACAGCGCCCACGAGGTCAGGTAGGAGCAGCATCGGATCACCGGTCCGACGATGAGCAGCCCCAGCGCCACCCAGTCCCACCGGGGCGCCCACGCGGTCAGCAGCGCGGCGCCGGCCGGCAGGAACCAGATGGCCAGCCGTGCCCAGGTCGGCAACTCATCGTGGAATGTGCCGGGGGAATCGGTCGACCGGCCGGCGAGGATGCCGTAGCCCACCAGCGACCAGATGAACGCGCACAGGAGCAGCGTGTACCCGCGGACACCGAGCGGGGTCCGCATGTCCCTGATCATCAGCCGACGATCGCCAGTCGCACGGTCAGCCGCATATCGGTGACGGTCATGGATGCCGCGGCGTCCTGCCACAGCACCATCCGCACTTGGCTACTGGTGGGCCGCCACGCCTCCACGGTGTGGGAGAGGATGACGTTGCCGGACGATGCGGCCGGCAGCAGCAGCGGCGTGCCGATCATGGACCCGTTGGCGTCCACGAATCCGATGCCGCGGCGGGCGCCGGCAGTGTTCGCGCCGAACGTGGCACCGCCGGTGATCGAATACCAGCCCTGGGCCGGTACCTGCGTCCAGCCCGACGGTGTGGTCCAGCCGGTGCCGATGGTCTGCCCGGTGGATGTCATGGAGATCTGATCCCATGCGCCCTGCACGTCGACGGTGGCGCTGCTGCGGGTGGTTTCCAGCACGGCGGCGGCGACCTTCGCGGCGATCGCGGCGGTGACGTCGGTGTCGCGCATGAACTTCGACCACTCGGTCGCGGAGTGCTGCACACCGAGCCAGCGGGCCTGCGGGTCGTAGACCAGCGAGCCGTCAACCAGTCCGAACGGCGCGACACCCAGACGGCCCGGGGCCTGGATGGGGCCGGTGGCGCCGGTGTAGCCGCGGGCGTCGGTGATGGCGCTGCCCGTCAGGGTGTTCGCCCCGGCGGTGACGTTGATGGTGGCCAGCGGGATGGCCCTGGTGGGCGTCGCAGGCACGGCCGCCGAGGTGCCCTTGACGACGATCACCTGGCCGAGGCTGGATGCGTCGCCGGCCTCCTGATCCAGCACCTGCAGGGCGATCAGGTCGGTGCGGGTGGTGGCGCCGCCCGCGTCCGGGGTGAGGGTTGCATTCGCGGTGTTGGTGACCAGGTAGCCGGACACCACGGCCTGCCCGGGGGCGACCACGACGTCCATGCCGGATGCGCCGTCCGACACCGCGAGCCCGGCCAGCACCCCGTCACGGGCGGTGGTGGCGCTGGACTTGGCCAGCGCCGCCAGGATCACCCGGCGGAAGTCGGCGGCGGGCTCGTCGACGGCCTGCAGGTGGTTGACGATGATGGTCACTGGGCCACCTCGGTTTCAGCCTTCGTGTCGTGCGCGTCGGCGAGCTGCTGGCGGAGGGCGGCGATCTGCTCGTGCGCCAGGTCGAGTTCCAGTTGCAGCAGTCCGCACCGGGTGGCCAGCCGGTTCACGGCGACTTGGGCGTCGATCTGTCCGTCGGGGTTCACGCGGCCTCCAAGGCTTCGATGCGGTCAGTGAGGTCACGCAGCAGCGTGATCAGGTGCGGGACGGCGCGCTCGTACATCACTCCGTCGGGCTGGCCGTCGCTGTCGTAGGACACCAGCTCGCGCAGCCCGGCGGCGTGGATCTGCTCGGCGCCCAGACCTGTGAAGCGGCGCCGCTTGTCGTCGTCCAGGCACAGCGACTGGTAGGTGATCGGCTGGGCCAGCAGCAGCCGCCGCGCTTGCGTCAGCGTCTGGTCCTTGACCTTGTCCTTCCAGGCCAGGCTGGATGTGGAACGGGCCAGGGTGCCGTCGCTCCCGACGTTGACGTTCGCCCCGCCAGCAGTGGTGCGCCCGTAGATCGTCGCCGAGCGGATGCCCGGCGAGCCGGCGGGTGTGGTGACTTCCAGGGTGGCGCCGAGGTTCCCGATCAGCTTGAACGCGCCGACGTCGGCGTGCATCTCAACGTTGTTGCCCGAGCGCAGCAGATAACCGTCCGTTTCCGAACCGCCAGCGTTCCGCAGGTACAACTTGTTGTAGACGTACACCCCGTCGCTGGCCCACACCAGTTTGTCCGCGCCGGATAGTTGCAGCCGGCCGGAGCCGGTGCCCATCTGCAGCGTGTTCGCGCCGTTGTTGTCTATCCAGATCAGATTGTTGACGGCATCGTTCGAGATGGACTGTGTCTTGCCGCTATCCAAGAAGATCTTCTTGACAGCCACGATTCCAGTTGAGTCCCACGTCATGGCGTCGTCGTAGAAGCCCGCGCTGACGTTCTCGGTGGCCAGGTGCCCGACGCCCTGATAGTCCGTGGCAAGCGTGAGGCTCTTGTCGCTCTTGGCGAACAGAATGCCGCCGCCCGCGCCGGTGTCGATCGGGATTAAGCCCAGGTTGCCGTACGCCGACACACCCCCGCTGTTCCAGGTGATGCGACGACCTTGTGGTCCGGTACCACCATCATCCCCGGCCCGCAGCGACCCGCCACCGACACCGCTGAACAGGGATATGACGCCGCTGTGCAGGTTCAGCGTGAGATCGGCTGTGACATCTAACGTTCCCGTTCCACCGACCGTCTGCATGGAGACCGTCCGCAGCGTGCCGCCGGCGTCCTTGCCGACCGCGTTGAGGGTGTACCCGCCGTAGCCGTCCATGTCCAGCTGGACGTGGCCGCTGTCCATCGTCGGCGTCTTGAGGGTCGTCCAGGCCTTGCCGGATGACCCGGCGTAGCCGAAGGACAGCCCACCGGGCTCCGACTGGGCTGCGGCAGCCGTGTCCATGATGAGGCTCAGGAGGCTGCCTGGAAACTCGACACCGAGTGCCGCCGTGCTTATCTCGACTCGGGCAACTCCTGGTTCCGCGGTCTGGAACACCGAACCAGTGATGGTCGTGCCGGTGATGTTCGTGCCTGTGATGGTGATGCCCGTCAGGGTGCCCGTGGTGATCTTCCCGGCGTCGATGTTGCCGATCACGCTGCTGCTGATCGTCTGCTGCTGCCAGACCGAGCCGGTCCAAATCCACTGTGCGGTGATGACTCCGGCGACCACCTGGAACCACACATCGCCCTGCAGCGTGCCGGAACCTGATGCGGCGCCGGACGAATAGGTGATCTTGTTCTTGCCGTTCGCGGCGGTCTGGGCGGCGCTGGCCGTCGATTGGGCATTGCTGGCCGCGGTGCTCGCGGCATCCGCGGCG
>DASSTH010000129.1:0-13078 GCA_035708025.1 Nakamurella sp.
GGCCGGCCCAGCAGCTCGACCAGCCGCTGCTCCACCTGCTCGCTCATCACGTGTTCCCAGCGGCAGGCCTCGACGTGCACGTCCTGCCAGTCCAGCCCGATCACGTCCAAGAGCAGCCGCTCGGCGAGCCGGTGCTTGCGCATCACCGCGGTGGCGCGCTCGCGGCCCTGGTCCGTCAGCTGCAGGTGCCGGTCGCCGGACAGCACCAGCAGCCCGTCCCGCTCCATCCGGGCGACGGTCTGGCTCACAGTGGGACCGCTCTGACCAAGACGCTCGGCGATCCGGGCGCGGAGGGGCACGATGCCCTCCTCCTCCAGCTCGAAGATCGTCCGGAGGTACATCTCCGTGGTATCGATCAGGTCGTTCAACGCGCGCGTCCCCTCCCGGCGGGCACACCCGTTGCCCGGCAGCTTTCGGCCTGCCCCCGATGGTACCGTCCGGCCGTCACCAGGGAGGATCGCTGTCATGGCCGCTGCCGCCGATTCGCACGAACGGCCGTCACCGCTGGTGGGCGCCGCCGCGCTGGCCGGCCGGTTGGCCGCCGGCAAGCGGCCGGTGCTGCTGGACGTGCGGTGGAGCCTCACCGGTGCCGACCGGGACGCCTACCGCGCCGGCCACCTGCCCGGCGCGGCCTTCCTGGACCTGGACGCCGAGCTGGCCGGGCCGCCGGGTGCCGCCGGACGGCACCCGCTGCCGGATCCGGCGGTGCTGCAGGACGCGCTGCGACGCGCCGGCGTGGACGACGGCTCGGCCGTGGTGGTTTACGACGAGCGGGACGCGTCGGCCGCGGCGCGCGCCTGGTGGTTGCTGCGCTGGGCCGGCTTGGCCGACGTGGCGGTGCTGGACGGCGGGTACCGGGCATGGGTGGCGGCGGGCCTGCCGGTGGAGTCCGGCCCGCCGGCCAACCTCGGGCCCGGTACCCGGGGCCGGCGGGGATCGGTGACGGTCCGCCCCGGCCGCCTGCCCACGGTGGACGCCGACGGCGCGGCCGGCCTGGCCCTGCGGCCGGGTTCGGTGCTGCTCGATGCCCGGGCGGCGGCCCGCTACCGCGGCGAGGTGGAGCCGATCGATCCGGTGCCGGGGCACATCCCGGCGGCGGTCAACCTGCCCTACACCGACCTGCTGGAGCCGGACGGCCGGTTGCGCCCGCCGGAGTCCCTGGCCGCCGCGCTGGCCGCCGCCGGGGCCGGACCCGGCGGCCCGGCGGCCGCCTACTGCGGGTCCGGGGTCACCGCCTGCCTGCTGGTGCTGGCCGGCGCGGTCGCCGGTGTCGAGCTGGCGCTGTACCCGGGCTCGTACTCGGAGTGGTGCGCGCTGGGCCGGCCGGTGGACACCGCCTGACGCGGCACCCGCCTTCCCGGGCGACCCTTCCCCTTGCGTCCTGCCGAGTGCGCGTCATGACGCGCACTCTGCAGGACGCATGAGGGAGCAACGGGGCGCCGACAAGGGGCATCCGCACCGATACGCTCGGTCCATGGCGCAGCCCCTGGTGGTCTGGGACCAGGCGATGCTGCGCTACGACCTGGGCGGCTCCCATCCGTTGCATCCGCTGCGCTGGGAGCTCACCTGGCGGCTGGCCCGGGATCTGGGCCTGCTGGACGGCCTGGACACCACCTCCCCGCCGCCCGCCGACGACGAGCGGCTGGCCACCGTGCACACCCCCGGCTACATCCAGGCGGTCCGGCAGGCCTCCGCGGCCGGGCACCGGGGGAGCGTCGGGCACGGGCTGGGCACCACAGACAACCCGGTGTTCCCCGGCATGCACGATGCCGCCGCGCTGATCGCCGGCGGGTCGGTGACCGCGGCCAGGGCGATCGCCCGGAGGGACGTGGACCGCGCGGTCAACCTGGCGGGCGGCCTGCACCACGCGATGCCCGATCACGCCTCGGGCTTCTGCGTCTACAACGACCCGGCGCTGGCCATCGCCACCCTGCTGGAGGAGGGCGTCGAGCGGGTCGCCTACGTGGACGTGGACGTGCACCACGGCGACGGCGTGCAGCGCGCCTTCTACTCCGATCCGCGGGTGCTCACGGTGTCGATGCACGAGACCCCGCTGACCCTGTGGCCCGGCACCGGATTCGCCACCGAGAGCGGCCGCGGCGCGGCGGCGGGCACCGCCGTGAACATCCCGCTGCCCGCGGGTACCGGCGATGCCGCCTGGCTGCGCGCGTTCCACGCCGTGGTGCCGGCCGTGGTGCGGGCGTTCCGGCCCGAGGTGCTGGTCACCCAGCACGGCGCCGACTCGCACCGCGAGGACCCGCTGGCCGACCTGAACCTGTCGGTGGACGGCCATCTGGCCTCCTACCGGGCGCTGCGCGACCTGGCCGAGACCGCCGCGGAGGGCCGCTGGCTGGCGCTGGGCGGCGGCGGATACGCCCTGGTGCGGGTGGTCCCGCGGTCCTGGACGCACCTGCTGGCCCTGGTGGCCGGCCGGGACATCGACCCACGAACCCCGATCCCCGCCGGGTGGATCGCCGCGGCCGCGGAGGCCCGACCGATGATCGCCCCGCCCACCAGCATGACCGAGGGCGACGGCACGCCGCTGGCCCACGAACCGTGGGACGGCCAGGACGGCGCCCCGGTCGACCGCGCGATCATGCAGGTGCGCAAGGAGATCTTCCCGCTGTACGGCCTGGACCCGTTCGATCCCCGTGACTGACGACGGTGCCGCCGCGGCCGGCCCTTCGACCGGGGCCGTGTCGACGGCCGCTGCCCTGCCCGGGTACCCGATGCATTGGGAGGCGGACGTGCTCACCGCCGACGGATCGGTGGTGCGGATCCGTCCGGTGCACCCCGGCGACACCGACGGGCTGCGCGCCATGCACGCCCGGATGAGCGCCAGAAGCCGTTACCTGCGGTACTTCTCGGCCGTCAACGAGATCACCGACGCCCAGCTGGCGCTGTTCACCGACGTGGACCACCGCAGCCGGGTGTGCCTGGTGGCGCAGTCCGGTGACGACATCGTCGCGGCCGGCACCTACCACGCCGACCCGGAGCGGCCGGCCAGCGCCGAGGTGGCGTTCGCCGTGCAGGACGACCAGCAGCGCCGCGGGCTGGGATCCATCCTGCTGGAGCATCTGGCCGCCGCCGCGCAGGAGAACGGCATCACCCGGTTCACCGCCGAGGTGCTCAGCGAGAACACCCCGATGCTGCGGGTGTTCCTGGACGCCGGGTACGGCGTCACCCGCGAATATTCCTCCGGCGTGGTCGATCTGGAATTCGACATCAGCCCGACGGCGGCGTCCCGGGCGGTGCTGGCCGCCCGCGAGCAGCGGGCCGAGGCCCGGTCGATCGCCCGGCTGCTGGCCCCCCGGTCGGTGGCGGTGATCGGCGCCTCCAACGATCCGGGCAAGATCGGCCACGCGGTCTTGATGAACCTGCTGCGCGGCGGTTTCACCGGGCCGGTGTATCCGGTGAACCCGGAATCGCTGTCCGTGCAAGGGGTCCGGGCCTATCCCATGGTCACCGACATCCCCGACCCGGTGGACCTGGCGGTGGTGACGGTGCCCGCGGCGGGCGTGCAGGAGGTGATGCGCGGCTGCCGCGAGAAGGGCGTGCACGGTCTGGTGGTGGTGACCGCGGGGTTCGCCGACGCCGGATCGGACGGTGCGGGCGCGCAGCGCCGGATGGTCGCACTGGCCCGGGCCGCCGGGATGCGGGTGCTCGGCCCGAACTGTCTGGGACTGGCCAACACCGACCCCGCGGTGCGGCTGAACGCCACCTTGGCGCCGGTGGTGCCGCCGCCCGGCCGGGTGGGCTTCTTCAGCCAGTCCGGCGCGCTGGGCATCGCGATCCTGGCCGATGCCGCGCAGCGCGGGCTCGGGCTGTCCACCTTCGTCTCGGCCGGCAACCGGGCGGACGTGTCCGGCAACGACCTGCTGCAGTTCTGGCAGACCGACGAGCGCACCGAAGTCGTGGTGCTGTACCTGGAGTCGTTCGGCAACCCGCGGAAATTCGCCCGGCTGGCGCGCACCCTGGCCCGCGCCAAGCCGGTGATCGCCGTCAAGTCCGGCCGGCACGCCCTGGTCCCGGCCGGACTGAGCGTCAACGCGGCGCCGATCTCCGAGGCGGCCGTCGCGTCGCTGTTCGCCCAGTCCGGGGTGATCCGCACCGCCACGCTGTCGGACGCCTTCGACGCGGCGCTGCTGCTGGCCTGCCAGCCGCTGCCCGCCGGGCCGGAGGTGGCGATCGTCGGCAACTCCACCGCGCTCGGGCTGCTCGCCCTGGACGCCTGCCTGGACGCCGGCCTGACGGTATCCGGCGGTACTCCGGAGGATCTGGGCGCGGCGGTCGGTGCCGCGGAGCTGGCCGGTGCCGTGCAGCGGGCCACCCACCGCCCCGGGGTGGGCGCCGTCCTGGTGGTGTTCGTGCCGCCGGTGGCCACCGCCGGGTCCGAGCACGCCGCCGCGCTCCGCCGGGCTGCGGTCGACGCGCCGGTGCCGGTGTTGTCCACCTTCCTGGCGGTGGAGGGCGTCCCGGCACCGCTGGCGGTGCCCGGAGCGGACACCGGAGTCGCCCGCGGATCGGTGCCCAGCTTCCCGTCGCCGGAGCGGGCGGTCGGGGCGCTGGCGGCCTGTGTGGGCTACGCCGCCTGGCGGTCCGCACCGCCGGGGACGGTGACGGTGCCTGCCGGGGTGGACACCGAACGGGCGCGTGCGCTGCTGGCGGGCATGCACCCGGAGGCTGGGCAGCGGGCGATGACCGACGACGAGCTGGTGGCGTTGTTGGAGTGTTACCGGATCACCGTCACCGGATTCCGGCTGGCGCACGACGAGCGGGCGGCCGTCTCCGCCGCCGACGAGCTGGGTTATCCGGTGGTGCTCAAGGCGTTCGACGAGACGCTGCGGCACCGGGAGGACCGCGTCGGGGTGCGGCTGGACCTGGCGGACGCGGGTTCGGTGGCCGCCGCGTACCGGGAACTGGCCGCGGCCGGCGGCCCGGCGGTCTACGTGCAGCGGGTGGTGGCGCCGGAGCGCCGCGCGGTGTCCACGGTGTTCTCCGTCACCGCCGACCCGTCGTTCGGCGCACTGGTGTCCTTCGGGATCGGAGGGGTGGCCACCGAACTGCTGGACGACCGCGCCTACCGGGCCGTGCCGTTGACCGACCTGGACGCGGCCGGACTGATCGCCGGCCCGCGCGCCGCGCCGCTGTTGGACGGCTACCGGGGCGCGCCGGCGGTGGACCGGGCGCCGCTGGTGGAGTTGGCGCTGCGGCTGTCGGCACTGGCCGATGACCTGCCGTCGGTGCGTTCGCTGCACCTGCGCCCGGTGCTGGCCGGACCGGGTGGGATCGCCATCACCGGGGTCACCGGGCGCATCGGCCCGCCGCCTGCTCCCATCGACGAGCGCCGGCGCCTCCGCTGACCGCCCCGGCGAGGATCAACTTCCCGTCGCGCGGATCAACTTCCACGAAACCGGCCCGGTATGCCCGGTTCGGCGCGAAGTTGATCCTCGCGAAAGCGTGTGACGGGGTGTCGGCGGCGGGTCCGCCTCGCCATAAAAGCCCCGGGGTCACATGAGTGATGCCCGGCAGCGGGCGGTCGGCTCGCTGCCGGGCATCATCCGGTCTACGCGGTGTCAGCTGGCGTAGGCGCGCAGCATCTCCGAGCGGTCGCCGGTGCGCAGCTTGGCCATCGAGTCGCGCTCGATCTGCCGCACCCGCTCCCGGGAGATGCCGAACTCGCGGCCGATCTCATCCAGCGTGCGAGGCCGGCCGTCGATCAGGCCGTAGCGCATCCGGACCACCGCCTGCTCCCGCTCGTCCAGGGTGTCCAGCACCTTGTCGATGTCCCGGTGCATGAACCCGGCCACCACCGCGGACTCGGCCGAGGCCGACTCGGTGTCCTCGATGAAGTCGCCGAGCGGGGCCTCCTCGTCGGTGCCCACCGGCATATCCAGGCTCACCGGGTCGCGGGCGTGGTCGAGCAGATCGGAGATCTTCTCCGCATCGATGCCGGACTCCGCGGCCAGTTCCTCCAGGGTGGCGTCACGACCGAGCTGCTGGTGCAGTTCCCGCTTCAGCCGGGACAGCTTGTTCACCTGCTCCACCAGGTGCACCGGCAGCCGGATGGTGCGTGCCTGGTCGGCCATGCCGCGGGACACCGCCTGCCGGATCCACCAGGTGGCGTACGTGGAGAACTTGAAGCCCTTGGTGTAGTCGAACTTCTCCACCGCGCGGATCAGACCCAGGTTGCCCTCCTGGATCAGGTCCAGCAGCGGCATTCCACGGCCGGTGTAGCGCTTGGCCAGCGAGACCACCAACCGCAGGTTGGCCACCAGCAGGTGGTTGCGGGCCCGGTTGCCCTCCCGCACGATCGCCTTCAGGTCGGCGGTCCGCTGCGGGGAGAGCCGCTTGGCAGTCTCCAGCTTGTGCTGGGCGAAGACGCCCGCCTCAATGCGCTTGGCCAGCTCCACCTCCTGCTCAGCGGTGAGCAGCGCGGTGCGCCCGATGCCATTGAGATATACCCGGACCAGGTCGGCCGACGGTCCCTGGGCGTCCAGGTCGTCAAGGTCGCGCGCGGGCACCTGGTCGGTGGCCACGTCGTCCGGTTCCAGTGCGGAGGCCTTGCGGTCCGCCAGGGCTCGGGAGGCTGTCATGTGGTGCTCCCTCCTATCACGGTCGTCGGTCGGGCCGGTGTGCCCTTACGACACCTGTTCAAACGCCGAGTGCCTGCAATTCGTTCCCAGGACGCGCCCGGAGGGGTCCCGGTTGCACGGTCACCGTGGCGGTGAACCGGCGATCCGTCGCCCGAGGCGGCCACGAGGGCGCACCAACTCAGCATCGACTCGCTCCCGGGGTACCCACTGTGGCCCGGATGGGAACCGCATGGGAGCGGTCGCGTCGCGCCCTACAGTTCCAGCAGCACCGTGAACGGTCCGTCGTTCGTGCTGGTCACGGCCATGGCGGCGCCGAAAACGCCGGTCTGCACGGTGGCGCCGCGGCGGCGTAGCTCGGCCACCAGTTCGTCCACCAGCGGTTCGGCGAGTTCGCCGGGCGCGGCGTCGGACCAGCTGGGCCGCCGTCCCTTGGTGGTGCGGCCGTACAACGTGAATTGGCTCACCACCAGCAGCGGGGCACCGCTGGAGGCGCAGGACTGCTCGTCCCGCAGGATGCGGAGTTGGTGCAGCTTGGCCGCCATCGCCCGCGCGGTCTCCGGCGTGTCGGTGTGCGTGACGCCCACCAGTACCAGCAGCCCCGGCTCGTCGATGGCGCCGACCAGGCTCCCACCCACTGTGACGCTCGCCGAGGTCACCCTGGCCACCACCGCTCGCATGTGCCCGGCCCTCAGTCCGTCGTCACCGGATGCAGCAGCCCACGGGTGATCGCGGTCCGCACCGCCGGCAGCACCGCGGCCGCCAGCGCGGCCGGGTCGAGCCGGTGCGCCGCCGCCAGCAGCTCCACCTGCACGCCCAGTGGCACGGCGCCGGTGCATCCACCCAGCAGCGCCTGGCCCCACTCGTCCAACTGCACGGTGGCGCCCGGTCCGCCCGGCCGGCGCAGCATCCGCAGCACCGTGGTCCACCCGCTGCCGCCCGGCAACGCCCGCTGCTCCAGCAGGTCGCCGGAGCTCAGCGCCAGCCGCACGCCCAGCAGGTCGGCGTCGGTGCGGCCCCGCAGCCATGCCCGGCGGGCAAGGAACCCGGCCGCCTCCGCCCCGGTGACCTCGTCACCCGCGCCGGTCAGTTCGTCCAGCACGACATCCTGGTCCGCGCTGCCGGAGTTGCGCAGCGTGATCAGCCCCATGCCGATGCCCACGACGCGTTGCTCGCGGAAATAGTCCAGCCACTCGGCGGCCAACCCGGCGGCCTCCTCGGTGCCGGTCTCCCCGGTGTCGGCCAGCCACAACGACACGTACTCCGCCGGATCGGCCACCTCGCGCTGCACCACCCAGCCGTCGCATCCGGTGCCGGCCAGCCAGCCGCCCACCCGCTCCCGCCAGTCCGCCCCGGCGGGGATCAGCCAGTTCGCCAGCAGCTGCCCCGTTCCGCCCGGCGCCAGATGCTCCGGCAGTCCGCGGACCAGCCGCCGGCACAGCTCGTCACCGGCCATCCCGGAGTCGCGATACTCGAACCGCCGCACCCCGGGGGAGATCACGAAGGGCGGGTTGGACACCACCAGGTCGAACCGCTCGCCGGCCACCGGCTGGAACAGCGACCCGGCCCGCAGGTCCCAGCGCTGACCGTTCAGCCGGGCGGTCGCCGCGGCCATGGTGAGTGCCCGCGGATTGG
Source organism: Nakamurella sp. (assembly GCA_035708025.1). Lineage (GTDB taxonomy): Bacteria > Actinomycetota > Actinomycetes > Mycobacteriales > Nakamurellaceae > Nakamurella. Next base: position 8,229 of record DASSTH010000129.1, read on the forward strand.
TGTCGGTGGCGGTGACGGAGCCCGCGTGACCGGCGCAGTGCAGGGCCTGGATCCCGCAGCCGGTGCCGACGTCCAGGACGCTGCCGACCGGCTCCCGGATCACCGCGCGGGCCAGGGTGACCGACGCGGCGCCGATGCCCAGTACGTGATCCGGCCGGACCGGCCCGGGACGCACGTCCGAGTCCAGGTCGGAGACCACCAGGTAGCCGCGCTCGTCGTCGGCGTGCGGCCGAATATCAACGGCCGCGCGCAGGCCGTCACCGTCCCGCTCCAGCACCCCCGCCGCCAGCCCGCGGCCATCACTGAACGACGGAAGTGCTGCGGTGACGGGGTCCACCGGTTCGGTGGTGCCCAGCAGGAACAGCCGCACCAGGGTGGCCAGCCGCGATCCGCCCGCCGCCGCCTCGGCGGTGACGTGCAGCGCCGGCCAGCGGTGCCCGCGACCCAGCGCGTTGTGGGCGCCGGCGCCCAGCAGGTCCGGCACGCCGTCGGCGTCGTAGCCGGCGGCGCGCAGGTCGTCGCCGAGCCGGTCGACGTCGTCCGGATCGGCCAGCGGCAGGGCGGCAGCAGTCATCCCGGGCAGGGTAGCCCGCCGGTCCCGTCCGATCTGATCACCGGTGCGAAGCCCGGATGTGCCAGGCTGAGCGGCATGGCCAACTTGTTCCTGACCGGCGACCCGGCCGCCGACCGGCTGCTGTCCGAGGATCCCAACGCACTGCTGATCGGCATGGTGCTGGACCAGCAGGTGCCCATGGAAAAGGCGTTCTCCGGTCCGGCGGTGATCGCCGAGCGGATGGGCGGCACTCTCGACGTGGCCGCCATCGCCGCCCTGGACACCGACCGCTTCGTCGAGATCTGCTCGCAACGCCCCGCCGTGCACCGGTTCCCCGGATCCATGGCCGGCCGCATCCAGGCGGTGTGCCGCGAACTGGTGGACAACTACGGCGGTGACGCGTCCAACCTGTGGGCCGGCGTGTCCGACGGGGCTGAGCTGCTGCGGCGGATCGCCGCACTGCCCGGCTTCGGCGCCGCCAAGTCGCAGATCTTCCTGGCCTTGCTGGGCAAGCAGTACGGGGTGACACCGCCCGGCTGGCGGGCGGCGGCCGGACGGTTCGGCGTCGAGGGCAGCGCCATCTCGGTCGCCGACATCGTGGACGAGCCGAGCCTGCGGGCGGTGCGGGCGGCCAAGAAGGCGGAGAAGGCAGCGGCCAAGGCCGCCGCCACGACCCGTGCGTGACGCCTTCGGTCAGCCGGCAGCTGCTTCCGAGGCCTGCGGCATCCCATCCCGGGCGGTGCTGGAGTTCGTCGACGCCATCGAGCGGGCGGGGCTCGATCCGCACAGCCTGATCCTGGCCCGCCGGGACACGGTGGCAGCGGCCGGCTGGTGGCATCCGTACGGCCCGGACGAGATCGCCCTGCTGTATTCGCTGAGCAAGAGCTTCACCTCGACCGCGATCGGGTTCGCCGAGGCCGAGGGCCTGGTCGACCTGGACCGGCCGCTGGTCGACTACTTCCCGGAGGCCGCGGCCCGGGCGCACCCGCGATCGCGGGACATCCTGGTGCGTCACCTGCTGTCCATGGCGACCGGGCACGAGAACGACACCCTGGACCGGCTGGATCGTGACGACCCGGTGGGCTCGTTCCTGGCCGTGCCGCCGGACGCCGCGCCCGGCACCCTGTTCACCTACAACAACGGCGCCACGCTGATGCTCTCGATGATCATCACTGAGCTCACCGGACAGCGGATGCAGGACTATCTGCGACCCCGGCTGTGGCGACCGCTCGGCATCGAGCGGGCCTACTGGGACTTCGCGTTCGCGACCCGCCAGGACCAGCCGGCCGGCCGGCTGCCCAGCCCGGACCTCGGATTCTCCGGCCTGCACCTGACCACCGGCGCGATCGCGAAGTTCGGCCTGACCTACCTGTCCGGGGGTAGCTTCCGCGGTCGGCAGGTGCTGCCGCCCGGCTGGGTCGACCGGGCCACCGCGGTGCACATCGACAACGCCGACCGGCACAACACCCCGGACTGGCAGCAGGGCTACGGCTTCCAGTTCTGGCGGGCCCGGCACGGCTACCGGGGGGACGGCGCGTTCGGCCAGTTCTGCGTGGTGCTGCCCGAACAGCAGATGGTGCTCGCGGCCACCTGCGCCACCGAGGACCTGCACGGCTACGTCAGCCTGGTGTGGCAGATCCTGCTGCCCGCGCTGGCCGACCGTCCGCTACCGGCGGACCCCGGCGCCGCGCAGGCGTTGGCGGACCGGCTGGCCGGGCTGGCGCTCCCGACGCCCCCGATGGGCGGCGCCGGCGGGCCGGGCGGCCCCGCAACCGTGCGGCTGACCGGCGAGCCGGCGGTCACCCTGGGCCTGACCACCGCCAGGCTGGAACGCGCGGGGGAGGGATGGCAGCTCACCCTGGCCGACGCCGCGCGGGAGTACCCGCTGCCGTGCCGCCCGGCCGAATTCACCCGCACCGAGCACGCCATCGGTGACGACGTCCTGGTGCTGGCCAGCGCCGGCGGCTGGGATGCCGCCGGCCGATTCGTCGCGGACGTGGTGCTGCTGAACACCCCGCACCGGTTCCGGCTGACCTGCGAGCCGCGCGCCGGCACCGACGTCACCGACGTCACCGCCGTCACCGCTTGGCACACCGCGCCGCTGCACGATCAGCCGCTGATGAACCACGCCCTGCCGGGCGACGTGGGAGTAGCGTGACGGTAACGAAGAGGCGACGGTCGCGAGGCCGCCAACGGCTGTCGAGACGCGCAATCGGGGTGTTGATGCTGTGACGGATGCCGGCCACACGTCCCGCCGCCGGGCTAACCTGATCACCGCCGCCCAGCCCTCGTACGAGGACCAGTTGCGGTCCCGCCGCCGGCGCTACGTGATCATGATGGGGATGCGGGTGCCGTTCCTCATCGCGGCCGTCGCGGTCTACCACACCCCGTGGCTGGCGATCCTGCTCATCCTGCTGTCGGTCCCGCTGCCCTGGTGTGCGGTGCTGATCGCCAACGACCGGCCGGCCCGCAAGCGCACCACCGCCAGCCGGGGGGCGCTGAACAACCAGCGCGCGTTGCCGGGCGGCGCCCGGGAGATCGTGGACTCCCAGCCCGAGGACCAGACTCACCCGTCGCGCTGACCTCGCGCGGACAGCGGCCGGATGCGGTTCGGGGTCAGCAGAAAGATGCCGGTCACCCCGATGTCGTGCTCCCGGCACGCGTCGGACAAGCTCGCCGCCCAGCAACGATCGTCATCGGTGACGTCGTCGCTGCCCAGCCGCTCGCGGACGAAGATCACGCTGGCCGGGCCGTGGTCGATGTCGGTCAGCAACCCGGTGAGCATTGCGGCGAGCTGGTCCGCCATGTCGGGCGTCGGCCGGGCCGGGCAGCCGTCGATCGGCACCATCAGCGGCAACTGGCGGCGCAGCGAGTCCAGCAATAACACCCACAGTTGACCGGGATTGATGGCCGGGGCGAGCAGTTCGCGGATCCGGTCCATCATGTCGGGCCAGGTGAGCAGCGGTTCGGAATGGGCCTGATCGGCGTTCGGTGTCATGCCGGGCAGTGTGGCCCGATCCGCGGAATCGGCCGTCGAGTTATCCACAGCCTCCGGCCGCACCCGGCGGGGCGTGTGGCTCAGGGGCGCCGCGAGCCGAACGTCCGGCGCCACCGGCCGCACCGGACATGGATGCGTGGGTCATGGGCGCCGTTTGCCGAACAGCCGGCGCCACCGGCTGCACCGCGGGCGCGGCAGGCGTCGTTTAGTGTGCGCCGCTCGCCGAACAGCCGCCACCGGCCGCACCGGACATGGGTGCGTGGGTCATGGGCGCCGTTTGCCGAACAGCCGGCGCCACCGGCCGCTACTGGCACGCTCGCGTCGCTCGGCGTCCCGGGCCGCCTGCACGGCCTGGATGTCGGCCGCCTGGCGGTCCGCCGCGGCCTGCCGGTCCGCCCGCCAGCGCTCCAGCACCGACTCCACGTCCAGTTGCCGCATGGCCAGCGGGGGTCCCCAGGTGGGCATGCGGATCTCGTCGGCGATGCGCCGGTTCAGGTCGGCCACCAGGTCGCGAACCGCCTGCTCGGTGCGCAGCCGGGCCGCCCGCTCGGGCAGGTCCTCGGCCTCCCGCCGCAGCAGCAGCGACGGCGGCAGGAAGCCGCCGTTCGGACAGTCGCCGCTATCCAGATAGCGGTGCACCCACCACATCTCGCCGTGACCGCGATCGGGCAGCGGCTTGCCGGCACCGGGCAGATCGTCGAACTCGCCGCGCTCGGTGGCCTCCCGGATGGCACGATCCACCGGCGACTCGTACCGGGTGTTCACCCCGCCTACGGTACCGGCCGTGCCCGGGGTCGGGCTGCGGTAGTCCGCACGCGGGCAGCGCGCCGACCAGCCACCCGCGACGGTCGGGCTCGGGGGCGGAAGACGGTAGGAAGTCGCACCTCGATGCGGCTCCAGCAGTGGCGACCTGCGGAAACGCGGTGGCACCGGTCATCGAGGTGCGACTTCCTACCGCGGCGGCGGGCGAACCGCCCCGTACACCGCCGACGCGGTGCGGGGCAGGCGCCGAGCTGCTCCGCCGCGGCCGAGCCGGCCCGCACGCCGGCCAGCAGCGCGTCTTGGGGCGCCGCGCCGGCCAAGAAGTCGCAACTCGTTGCGGCTCCAATAGCGGCGACCTGCAGAAACGCGGCGGCACCGGTCATCGAGGTGCGACTTCCTGCCGCGGCGGCGAGCGGGCATGCGATTGGTAGCCCGCCGCGTGCGCCGCCGACGCGGGCGTGCCAGTGGGTGTTCCGCGGCTGCTGCCGACGTGTGGGAATGCGATGGCGCAACCCGCGTGTCCCGGGGCGCCGCGCC
>DASSTH010000130.1:0-7139 GCA_035708025.1 Nakamurella sp.
CTACCTCGGGGTGGGGTCGTCCACCACCTGGATGGTGTGCAGCGACGGGTCGGCGGCGTAGGCGATCCGGGTGCCGGCGGCCGCGGCATCCCGCAGCACCCGCAGCCGGTCCGCGTCGATGAGCTCACCGGGCACCAACGCCGGGATGCCCGGCGGGTACGGCGCGATCACCTCGGCGCAGATCCGGCCGGCCGCCCGGTCCGCCGGCACCGCGGCGACCTCGGCGAAGAACGCCTCGCGCGGGGTCAGCAGCTGTTCGGGCACCGGCCAGCTGGCCAGCATCGAGGTCAACGCCCCGGGATCTCCGCTGCGCCGGACCGCCGGCGCGCGCCGCACGGCGTCCAACATGGCCTCGACCAGCCGGCCCACCGTCCGCTCGTCGTCCAGCAGCGACACCAGCGGGATCACGGTGTCCGCGTCGGCCATCTCCACCGGCACCCCGGCGCGCACCAGCTCGGCCTCGACGTCGTTGCCGTTGCGGTGCAGCGACCCGGTGCGGATCACCAGCTTGGCCGGGTCGTAGCGGCCGGGCGGGAAGGACGCAGGGTCCACGGTGCCGATGCCCGCGGCGCGCAGCCGGCCCCGGGCGTCGGCCACCAGGCCGATCAGCCGGTCCAGCAGGGCGGTGCCCGCCGGATGGGTCAGCAGGGCCCGGGCGGCGTCGACGGACGCCAGGATCGCGCCGGCCGGGCTGGTGGTGTTGCCGGCCTCGAAGGCCCGCTCCAGCCGGCCCTCGTCCCACCACTCGGACGCCACGAACAACGCCGACGCCTGGCTGAACGCCGGCAGCGACTTGTGCACGCTGATCACCATGGCGTCCGCGCCGGCCCGCAGTGCGTGCGGCGGCAGGCCCGGATGGAAGCCGAAATGCGCGCCCCATGCCTGATCCACGATCAGCGGCAGCCCGGCCCGGTGTGCCGCGTCAGCCAGCTCGGCCACCGCGGACACCGTGCCGAAATAGCCCGGCTCCACGCACAGCACGGCGGCCGCGTCCGGGTGCTCCTTCGCGGCCACACGGAGCCGATCCGGGTTGAGCCCCAACGGGATCGCCGTCACCGGGTCGCAGTCCACCGGCAACCAGACCGGACGTAGCCCGGCCAGTACCAGCGCGAGCAGCGTGGACCGGTGCGCGGTGCGTGACACCAGCACCGGACGGCCGGGCTGCCCGGCGGCCAGCACGATGGCCTGGTTGGCATGCGTCGATCCACCGGTGGAGAACCGGCACCAGCGCGCGCCCCACGCCTGCCCGGCCAGCCGCTCCGCCCGGGTCAGCACCCCGCTCGTGAGCTTCACCGCGTCTAGCCCGCCGAACAGCGGGACGTCCGCATCCAGCATGCGGGCCAACAGGTCCGACACGGTACCGGCCTGGCGCTTGTGGCCCGGGATGGTGAACGGAGTGGCGCCCGATGCCAGGAACGACGACCAGGCACGCACCAACGGGGCGTCTGCGATGGCCCGCGTCAGGTCCGCAGTGTCCGTCACCGGCTCGGTGGTTCGTGGTCCCCCGGCGTCCGTCACCGGATCGGTGGTTGGCGGTCCCGCGGCGTCGGTCACCGGATCCGTGTTCCGCGATCCGGCGGCGTCATCCGGCGATGCCGGTGTCATCGAGCGGGTGGCTCGACCGGGTGCCCGTCGCCCGGCGCCTCCATGGCCTGGCGCAGCACCGCCATACCACCCACGTTGCCACCCGAAAGTCGTTGCCGCAGCCGGTTCATGGTGGCCATGTTCTCCAGCGACCGCTCCGCATCCACGTTGGCCACGGCGAACACGAACGCCTCCAGCAGCACCAGGGTGGAGGTGTATCCGGAGAACATGCCGGGCCGGCCCATCGGCGCGGTGATCACCACGTCCACCCACTCGGCGAGCGCCTGACCCAACATGTCGGTCAGCAGGATCACCTTCGCGCCGACCTCCCGGGCGCGTTCCAGCACCGCCATGGTCTCCGGGTTGACCCGGGAGTGCACCATCAGCACGACCACGTCGTCCCGCCGCAGGCCGATCAGTTCGTCGGCCAGCAGGAAGCCGGTGGCGCGCGCGGTGCGGGCCGACCTGCCCAGCCGAATCAGCTTGAGCCGCAAGTACTCCGCGAAGTCGCCCAGCGTGCCGATGCCGCACGCCACCGTGGTGCCGTCGTTGGCGATCAGCTGCACGGCCCGGTCGAACGCCGCGGCGTCCACCGTCTGCATCGCCTGCTGCAACAAGGCGATCTGGTCGGCCAGCACCGCGTGCACCACGCTGCCACCGGTCTCGCCCAGCGCGTTCAGGCTGTTGCTCAGCCGGCCGGCCGGGGTGAGCAACTCCTCGACCCGCGCGCGCAGCGTCCTGCGCAGTTCCGGCAGCCCGCCGTAGCCCAGCTTCTTCACGGTGCGCACCACCGAGGCGTCCGAGGTGCCGATCTTGCCGCCGATCTGCTCGGCGGACAGGAACGCGGCCTCCTCGGGATAGTCGGCCAGGTAGTGGGCGATCCGCCGCTCGGTGGGACTCAGGGCGCCGGACCGCGCGGCCACCCGTTCGGCCAGACTGGGATCGATCGCCTGAGACCGCAATGTAGTAGTCACGACGGGTCTTGACCTCCCTTGTAGTGACTCCTACACTACTCGCGTCGGCGGAGCGCCGCGGGGAACCGCCGCAGCACGGACGCTACAACCGCGGGGCCCCGTCACGCCATCGCAACCACGCCCTGGTAGCACCGCCGTCCGGTGCCGCGGGGCGCGCCCGCCGGACGAGGAGCCTGGACATGTCTGCCATCCCACTGATCGAGATCTCCGGCGCGGACGCCCGCGAACGCGGCCGTTCCTACGGCGAGCAGGCCAGGGCCCAGATCGATATCGCCGTCGACTTCTACGCCCAGTCATTCACCCGGACGACGGGTCTGACCTGGGACCAGGTGCTGGACCGGGTGCCCGCCTGGACGCCGCTGATCGAGGACTACCTGCCCGGCATCATGGACGAGATCGAGGGCATCGCAGAGGGTTCCGGGCACAGCGTGCGGGCGATCCTGGCGCTGAACGGTCGCGGTGAGCTGTCCCGGCCGGATGTGTTCGCCGCCATGGGGGGCGAGTTCGCGGACACCGCGGCCACCACCGACAAGCAGGTGGAGGGCTGCTCGTCGTTCGCGATCCTGCCGGAGGCCAACCCGTTCGGGCATGTGTTCGCCGGGCAGAACTGGGACTGGCGGCACGGCATCGCCGACACCGTGCTGGTGATGCGCATCGTGCAGCCGGACAAGCCGACCATCATCTGCCAGGTGGAGGCCGGTCAGGTCGGCCGGCACGGCGCCAACTCCGCGGGATTGGCGTTGAACGCCAACGGCATCGGCGGCACGTTCGGCAAGGGCCTGGGCGTGCCCGGACCGTTCGTGCGCCGCAAGGTGCTGGAGTCCTGGACCATGTACGACGCACTGGGCGCGGCGTTCCGGGTGCGGCAGGGATTCAACACCAACTTGCTGATGAGCCACCGGGACGACTTCGCGATCGACATCGAGACCACCTCCGGCCGGCACAACTGGATGTACCCGACCGACGGGATGATCGTGCACGCCAACCATTTCCAGGCCGGCATCCCGCCGCAGATCAACGACACCTACAAGCCGTTCGCGGTGGACTCGCTGTACCGGGTGCCCAAGATCGAAGCGGGCCTGCGACGGGCACGGTCCGCTCAGACCATCGAGGAGTTCCGGGCCGCCGTGCGCGCCACCATGAGCGACCACTTCGCGCGGCCCAACTCGGTGTGCTGCCACCCGGATCCGCGCGACCACGAACTGGACCGCTACAGCACCGTCATCTCCTCGCTGGTGGACCTGACCAGCGGCGAATACCTGCTGACCCACGGGGTGCCGTGCGAGAACCCGTACCAGATGCTGCCGTGGAACGTCTATGACGGACCCAGCGAGCCGGCCGACGGACTGGTGGCGGCCGGCGTGCCCGCGGGGGCGACCGAGGAGTGCTCCTGAACGGCTCGGCCGGCACCGCGGCGGCGGAGCCGGTGGCCGGCGATCCGACCGACCCGGGCGGACCCGCCGACCTGGTGCTGGACGGCGTGCGGGTGCGCCCGCACGCCACCGCCGACCTGATACCCGGACCGGTGGCCGTCCGCGACGGCCGGATCGTGGCGCTCGGCCCGGCCGCCGACCGGATGGACGCCATCCGCCGGATCAGGGTCGACGGGGCGGTCGCGATGCCCGGCCTGGTGGACAGCCACACGCACATCGGCTGGGCCGGTGCCTCGCTGTGGCGGGCGGGATGGCGTGGCCTGACGGCCGGCGCGCTGCTGCCCGAACTGGCCCGGGCGGCCGCCGCGGTGCGAGCGCCGCATTGGATCCTCGGCGGCGGCTGGGATACCGGCGCGCTGCCCGAGCGCGACCTGCCGACCCGGCAGGCGCTGGACTCCGTCACCGGTGCCGCCCCCTGCCTGCTGGCCAGCGCCGACCTGACGCTGGCCATCTGCAACACCGCGGCGGCCACCCTGATGAAGCTGTCCGAGCTGCCGCCGATCGCCGGTGGGGAGGTGGTGCGGGACGCGGACGGCGAGCCGACCGGCATGCTGCGCGGCGCCGCCGCCCGGGCGCTGCCCACCGCGGGGATCGTGCCGCCCACCGGCACCGCCCGGGCGACCGGCGAGGTGGCCTCCGCGGTGCACTACCTGTCGGCGCTCGGGGTCACCGAGATCCACGACATCGCCACCTGGCCGGCCGACCCCGGCATGCAGGACACCTACGTGGAGCGCAGCTTCACCGACATCGGGCTGTTCACCGCGCTCGCCGCGCAGGGCCGGCTTCCGGTACGGGTGGGCGTGCGACCGTTCCTGGGACGCTGGGCCGAGTTCGCCGACGGCGTGCCGGCCATCGACGATCCGCTGATCACCTTCACCGGGCTCAAGCTCTTCGTGGGGGGCCACGGATACACCGACGACCAGGAACGGCCGATCCTGGTCAGTCCGTCGTTCCGCGACCCGGGACCGGAACTCGCCACGCAATGGGTGCGGGCGGCGCACCGGGCCGGCATCGGATGTTCCCTGCACGCCCTGGGCGACGGCGACGTGCGGGTGGCGCTGGATGTGTTCCAGCGGGCGCTGGACGGTGGAACGGCCGGGGGAGTGCCGCACCGGCTGGTGCATCTTCGGGCCGCCCGGCGCCGCGACCTGCTGCGCATCGTCGCACTGGGCCTGGCCGCGGAGGTGCAGCCGTTCGACGTGCTGGAGGACTCGGGCCGGCTGCGCGCCCGGCTGTCGCCCGCCGGCGTCGCCCGCCTGGCCCCGTACCGCGATCTCGCCGATGCCGGGGTGCCGGTGCTGCTCGGGTCGGACTGGCGGGCGGCGGCGGACCTGCGGGCCGCGGATCCGCTGGTGCAGATGGCCGCCGGAGTGCTGCGCCGGCCGCCCGGTTCGTCCATGGATCCACTGCCCGGGAGGGGCTTGACACCCGCCCAGGCGTTGCACGCGGCAGGCACCGCGCCGGCGGAGTTCGCCTGTCGGCCGGCCGGCCGCGGCGCCGGACCGGCAACCGCCCGGCCGCCGCGGGGACGGCTGCGGGTGGGCGGCGCGGCCGACATCACGGTGCTCTCGGACGATCCGCTCGCCGTGTCACCAGACGACTGGCCGCGGCTGGAGCGGGTGCTGACCGTGACGGCGGGCCGGGTCACCCACCGTGCTGCCGGGACACCCCAGTGACTCGGCACGGCACCGAATCGGTGAAGTGTTTGCGACATCTATTGACGAGTCCTGTAACAGTCGCTACGGTCCACTACACGTTGACAGTTACAGCTGTCACATCACCAGGTGGCGCCGGATCGGCCCGCCGCAACCCCGCCCTGACAAGGCACACCCCTTCTGCAAGGAGAGAGGCGTCATGACCAGTTCGGTGTTCCTGCGGCGCATCGCCGTCGGAGCTGTGGCATCCCTGACCGTCGTGCTGGCGGCCTGCGGCTCGTCCTCCGAGGGCTCGGAGTCCACCCCGGCCGCCGGCGGCCAGACCTCGGCCGCGTCGTCGGAGGCGAGCTCGGCCGCGCCGAGTGCACCCGCCGGCTCGTCGTCCGGCGCGGCCCCGTCCTCCGGTGCGGCATCCTCGTCGGCCGCGGGATCCGGCGCGGCCGAGCCCACGTCCGGCGGCGCCGCGCTGGACCCGCAGTGCGGCCAGGACACCCGCACCATCAAGCACGACCTCGGCGAGACCGAGATCAAGGGCACGCCCAGCAAGATCGTGGCGCTGGAGTTCTCCTTCGCCGACGACCTGGCCTCCATCGACGTCAAACCGGTCGGCATCGCCGACGACGGCGACTCCTCCCGCATCATTCCCGAGGTGGCTGAGAAGATCGGCGACTACACCAGTGTCGGCAAGCGGCAGTCGCCGTCGCTGCAGAACATCGCCGCCCTGCAGCCGGACCTGATCATCGCCGACAGCTCGCGGCACAAGGACATCTACGACCAGCTGAAGGCGATCGCGCCGACCCTGGAACTGCCGGCCAACAAGGCCACCCTGCAGGACAACCTGGATGCCGCGCGGCTGGTCGGCCTGGCCCTGAACAAGTGCCAGGAGATGGCCGACCGGATCGCGCAGAACGCCAGCACGCTGGCCAAGTACGGCGAGCAGTTGCCCGGCGACGTGCCGCCGGTGCTGTTCGGCGTGGGCAGCGACAAGTCGCTCACCATCCACAACGCGGCTGGCTACCTGCCCAGCGTGCTGGTGGAACTGGGCCTGAAGTACCTGCTGCCCGCCGACCCGAGCAACCCGCAGGCGGAGGAGAGCGAGGAGACGCTGGTGACCCAGAACCCGGCCATCCTGTTCGTCGCCTCCACGGAAAAGGCGCCCACCATCTTCGACCAGTGGGCCAAGGACCCGGTGGGCAGCCAGATCCAGGCCGTCAAGGACGGCAAGGTGTTCAAGGTGGACTCCAACCTGTGGTCGCGGGCCAAGGGCATCACGGCATCCGAGGTGGTGGCCGCGGAGGTGGTGCAACTGCTCGGCGGAAGCTGACCGGGCCGGCGGGTGGTGCGCACCAGGGCGGTGACGTCGCCTAGCGCACCACCAGCCTCCGCCCTGGCGGGACGGAACGACGGGCCCGGGGACCGGGGCAGGATCAAGGCGACGGTCGCACCGGCATCGGGATGACCGTCCCGGCAGGATCGGCTGGACAGCATCGACC
>DASSTH010000131.1:0-2080 GCA_035708025.1 Nakamurella sp.
GGAGTCACCGCAGTGAGCCAGACGGCCGGTCCGGAGATCGTCCTGGCCGGCGAGGCACAGTTGCCGCTGGCGGTGCTGGGATTCGTCACCGACCACGCCAGCGGCGTGCCGGCGACACCGCAACCGCTGAGCGAGCTGCACCGCCGGTTGGCCGCCAGCGCCGAGATCTTCGCCCGGGTGCTGACGGCCACGTTGCCCCGGCTCGACAAACCCGAACCACCAGGGACCGTCTACCGGTTCGGGGAGCCCTCGTGAACCAGCAACCCACAGTGCTGGTCATGGCGCGGGCACCGCGGCCGGGCGCGGTCAAGACCCGGCTGCAGCCACTGCTCGGTGCGCAGGGTTGTGCCAGGCTGCAGGCCGGCCTGATCGACCGCACGGTCCGGCTGGCGGAGCGGGTCGCGCCGGGGCGGTGTTGGCTCGCCCTGGACCGGCCCTCCGACCTGCCCGCCACCGCACGGGTGCTGCGGCAGCGAGGCGGTGACCTGGGCGCGCGGATGTGTGACGCCGTCGAGCAGGTGTGCAGCGAGCAGCCCGGCCCGGTGCTGGTGATCGGTACCGACGTGCCGACACTGCAAGCGCGGCACCTGCGGGCGGCCGCGGGGATGCTCGCCGGGGGCGTGGAGGTGGTCTTCGGCCCCGCGCTGGATGGCGGCTACTACCTGATCGGGCTGCGCCGGCCGTACGCGGCGGTGTTCACCATTGACCCGGCGCTGTGGGGCGGCCCCCAGGTGCTCACTGCCAGCCTGGCCGCCGCCGAGGCGATCGGGCTGCGGACCGGGCGGCTGGAGCCGTTACGCGACCTGGACACCCCGCAGGACGCGCATGCGCTGCTCGCCGGCGGCTCCCTGCCGGAGGAGTTGGTGCGGCTGCTGCGTCCAACGGCGGTGCCGTCGTGACCGGTGTGTTGTCGGTGTCGATCGTGGTGCCCGTGCTGAACGAAGCCGACCGGATCACCGGGTGTCTTGCCCGGCTACGGCACGGGTTCGCCGACTGCGAACTCGTCGTCGTGGACGGTGGCAGCACCGACGCCACGGTGGCGTTGGCCGAGCGGGTGGCGCCGGTGCTGCACAGCGCTGCGGGCCGGGCGGTGCAGATGAACGCCGGTGCCGCGCGCACCACCGGCGAGGTGCTGTGGTTCGTGCACGCCGACACGCTGATCGACCCAGACGCGCTGGGCCAGGTGCGGGCGGCGCTGGCCGATCCCCGGGTGGTGGGTGGTGGGCTGTGCCTGCGGTTCGACCACCGCACACCCGGGCTGGATCTGCTCGCCCGCACCTCCAACGCCCGCGCCCGGCGGTTGCATCAGATCTTCGGCGATCAGGCGCTGTTCGTGCGCCGCAGCGTATTCGAGCGGGTGCGTGGGTTCCCGCCCTGGCCGCTGATGGAAGATCTCGAGTTGTCCCGCCGGCTGCACCGGGTCGGACGGCTGGTGCTGCTGCCGGCCACCAGCACCGCCTCGGCACGCCGGTTCGTCGAGCACGGCACCTGGCAGATGGTCGCGTTCATGCAGTACCTCAAGCTGGCCTACTTCGCCGGTGTCTCGCCCGAACGGCTCGCGCGCAGCTACGAGCGCGGCCCGCACCTGCCCCGCCCACGCCGATCACGCCGGGAGGTCGCCGATGCGCGCGGCACTGTCTGAAGCGGCCGTCGGTGCCCGGCTGGACCGGGCTCCGTGGCAGCGGCTGCACACGGTGATCCTGCTCGCGCTGGGCGCCGGGTGGCTGTTCGACTCCTTCGAGGTGCAGATGTTCTCCTCCGCGGTCGGGCCGCTGGGCGATCACTTCGGCGCCTCGACGTTCCAGCGCGATGCGGTATTGGCGGTCTGGCTCGGCGGCATCCTGATCGGTGCGATCTCCGGGGGGTGGCTGACCGACCGGTTCGGGCGGCGCCGGCTGTTCGTGGCCACCCTGCTCTGGTACGCCGGGTTCACCGTGCTCACCGGGCTGGCCCCCGACCTCGGCAGCGTGTACGTGCTGCGGTTCCTGGCCGCGCTGGGCGTCGGGGCCGAGTACGCGATCATCAACGCCGCGATCGTCGAGTTCATCCCCGCCCGAGTACGCGGCAAGGCCAACGCGGT
>DASSTH010000132.1:0-2345 GCA_035708025.1 Nakamurella sp.
CGGCCGACGCCGAACTCGCGGGCGAACACCGGTAGCGCGGGCGCCACGATGCCGAAGCCCACCGCGACGCAGATCGCGATCACCGACAGGATCCAGACCACCGACGGCAGCCGTTGACGCTCGAACTGCCCGGCGGCTTCGGTGGTCACCCTGCGAGTCTGAGGCAAGAGCGGGTCACCGGGTCGACCGGGTTACGGGCGGCGCTCCGGGACGGCTCCCGGCGTGCCCGGACGCTGTTGCAGCGTCAGTCCCGCACGTCGATGAGCACCTTGCCGACGGCGCCGTCCTGCACCGCGGTGTGCGCGTCGGCGGTGCGCTGCAACGGGAAGTGGTGCAACGGAAGGCCACCGGCCTCGCCGACCCGCACGGCTCCGTCCAGCACCGCGGCCGCCACGTCCTCGGCGCCGGTCGCCTTGGCCTCGTCCGGCACGGTGTAGAGCATCACGAACTGCCAGCGGGCATTCGCCACCATCTGCGGCCGCACCGGCAACGACATCCTGTCGTCGCCGCCAGCGGCGTAGACGGCCACCGTGCCCCACTGCGCCAGCACCGCCGCATCGACGGCCGCGTTCGTCGCCGCGGAGACCTCCACGATCGTGTCCACCCCGCGCGGGCTGATCTTGCGGATCTCCGCCGCGACGTCCTGTTCCCGGTAGTTGATCACGTGATCGGCACCCGCGGCGGATGCCAGCCGGGCCTTCTGCGGGCTGCTGATGGTGGCGATCACCGTCGCGTCCGACCAGCGGGCGAGCTGCACCGCGGCGTTGCCCACCGCGCCGGCCCCGCCCGCCACCAGCACCACCCGGCCGGTCAGGGTTCCCGGACCGAGCCGCCGGGGCCCCGCCTCGGCGACGGTCAGACAGCGGTGCGCGGTCAGGAACGGCACGCCGAGCGATGCGCCCAGGTCGAACGAGGCGGTGTCCGGCAACGGAACCACCTGCCGGGCGGGCAGTACGGCGTGTTCGGCGGCCGCCCCCTCGGGCCGCTGGTAGGCGGTCAGGTAGGTCCACACCCGCAGGCCGTGCAGCGCGGATCCGACCCCTTCGCCGACCGCGTCCACCACCCCGGCCGCGTCCTGCCCGGGGATCTGCGGGGGATCGACCGGCGCGGACTCTCCGGAGCCCCGCCGCAACTTCCAGTCCGTCGGGTTGACCCGGCGCGGTGCACCCGCACCCGCACCTCGCCCGGCCCCGGTTCCGGGGCCGGGCGCTGCACCAGTTCCAGTACCTCGGGCCCGCCGGTGCGGCGGTACACCACCGCGCGGGAGGGGTGGGTGCCGGACTGGTCCGCGGGAGGGGTCATGCCGGTTGCTACCCGATCAGTCCGTGCTGCGCACCCAGCCGTCGGAACGGAACATCGCCCGGTCCGCGGACCGGTGGCCGTTGAACACGGTCTGCTGCCCCGAAGTGATCGTCACGCCGTCGACGTACACGCCCCTGCCGTGGTAGAGGTTGTCGGTGTTGTAGCGCCACCGCAACTGCACCTGTCCGGTCCAGCCGGACAGGTCCGCCTGCGCCTGCAGCCACTGGTGACCCTCGTATCCGGAGATAGCACCGGTGGTCTGCACCGAGAGCCGGGCGCCGTCGATGGTGAAGGGCACGTCGGACCAGCTCGCGCCGCCGTCGCCGGATGCCTGCAACCGCAGGAAGTCGTATCCGGGTTCGGTGTCGTACCACAGTTGGAAGCCCAGCTGGGAGGACGCCGGCAGGGTCAGCGGCAGGGTGAGCGTGTTGACGGTCCGGTCCGCCATGCCGCCGAACCACGCCTGGGAATCCTGGTGCGGGTGAACGGCGACCGCCCGGGCGAGGTCGTACGCGACCGCGCGGCGGGACGGGTTGGTGGAGCCCCAATGCCGGCTGGGGTGCACGCTGTTGGTCAGCAGGATCACGAAGGAGTCGGTGGTCGGGTCGATCACCAGCGACGTTCCGGTGAAACCGCTGTGCCCGACGGTGAACGGCGTGGCCAAGGCGCCCATCAACCAGTGCTCATAGGTTTCGAAGCCCAGACCGTCCGGACCGGGGATGTCCGGATCGTGGTTCATCATCTGTTCCACGGCGTCCCGGGACAGGATCCTGGTCCCGCCGTACTGCCCGCCGTTCAGGATCGTCTGGCATAGCGTCGCGAGGTCGCGGGCGGTGGAGAACACCCCGGCGTGCCCGGCGACACCGCCCAGCGCCCAGGAGTTCTCGTCGTGCACCTGCCCCCAGACCAGCCCGCGGTCCGGGGTGAGCTGGTACTCCTCGGCGGCGATCCGATACTTCAGCGACGCCGGCGGGTTGTACATCGTGTCGGTCATGTGCAGCGGACCGGTGATCCAGTCGTGCACCAGCACGTCCAGCCGCTTG
>DASSTH010000133.1:0-3845 GCA_035708025.1 Nakamurella sp.
GCTGGGACTGCCGAGCGCCGAGGTCACCCTGCAGGACACCTTCACGGCCCACTTCACCAAACCGCTGGTGCCCCATCCATGGCGGGACCTGGTGAGCCTGAACGGGCAGTTCTGGTCCGGCTGGATCACCGATCCCTCCCGGTCGGTGACGGTACTGGCCCCCGCGCTGCTGGGGTTGGTACTGCTGGCCTGCTGGCAACGGGACCTGTTGTGGCCGGCGCTGGCGCTGTTCGGTGCCGGTGCGGTGCAGATCGCCGCGCACCCGCTGCCGCAGGAGGCCGCCCGGCTCGGGGTACTGATGTGGATGCCGGCGGCGCTGGGGCTGCCGCTGGTGGTACAGCAGCTGCGGTGGGCCGCGACGAGGAGGTGGCCGGCCGGGGATCGGGACGCGCAGCACCCGGTGGCAGCCGCAGCGGGTTGACGCCGGCGCCCCGCTAGGCTCGGTCAGCGCGCCCGCCTCTCCCCGCGGGCGCACCGGCAGGACGGGCGCATTCGAGAGGACACCACCGTGGCATCGGACATCATCCCGATCGAGCTGAGCCTGACCCATGGCAACGGGGTGACGCTGTGGGCGCCGCGCTGGGTGGAGGACGGCGAGGAGTGGGAGGCGTTCCTGGGCCACGGCGACGACTTGTACCTGCTGCCGGACGCCGCGCACCTGGCTGCGTTCATCCGCTCCACCGACGAACACGACCTGGCCGACCACCCGCAGTGGGACACTGCGCGCCGGCTGTTGGCCGACGAACTGGTGCCGGACGACGACCACCGCTTCGACATCGTCGGGGTGCCCGATCTGGTGGCCGAGGCCCCGGACGTGTGGACCCTGGCCGAGCTGTCCGACACGGTGGCGATCCTGCACTCGCTGGCCGAGGTGTGCGGGCTGGACGTGATCGACGAGGTGCTGGGATCCGCCCCGGGTTTCGCCATGGCGGCGGCCGGGCCCACCGCCTTCATCGGCCGGGCCGGCAGCCGGCTGTGGGACGAACTCGGCTCCGTGGTGGCCGCGCGCTGGGACTCGGTCATCGAGTCGTTGGACGCCATCGTGGCCACCCCGGACGTCGACCCGGCGGAGTTGCGGGCGGCCCAGGCGGAGCTGGACGCGGTGGCCTCCGCGCAGGCGACTCCGGAGGTGGAGGAGTACCTGGACGAGCACGCGGATGCCGAGGCGGATGGCGAGTTCGAGGGCACGCTGGAGTCCGACGGCACCGGCGGTGACGCGACCGCCGACCGGGATCCCGACCTGGCGTTCTGGGACGAGGTCGGCATCGACTGCCTGAACATCGCGGTGGCCGGGCGCAGCGGCTGGACGATGCGGTGCTACCTGGACGACGCCCCGGTGTTCCTGTCGGTGGCCGGCCGCATCCAGATGTTCTCCTCACCCGCGAAGCTGGAGCGCTACCTGGCGGACCCTTCCGCCGAGAACGCCCTGGCCCATCTGGACGCCTGGAACACCATCCGGGATGCGGTGTCCGGCGGCGAGGCATCGGTGATTGCCGGACCGGAGAACACCTACCAGCTGGACGGCCTGGACCAGCAGCTGCTGACCGGGCCGGAAAACACCGACGCCGGCCAGCTGGCGCTGGCGGTCGAACTGCTCGGCGACGCGGCGGCCGCCCGGGGTGATTCCGAGGTGGCGGACGCGCTGTCCTCGGCGTCCCCGCTGGGAAACCTGGTGCGCGCGATCACCCGCCCGGACCCCGACCGGCTACCCCCGTCACCGCCGTTCGACGACGAGGTGGCGGCCTGGCGGACGATGGTCGACTCCTTCGGCACCACCCTCGACTGGCGCTGACCGCACCGATCCCGCACCGATCCCGCACCGATCCCGCGGCGTGCCCGCGGTCCTCAGCGGTCCCCGAGCGTCAGGACATCAGCGCCGCGTAGCCGGGCTTGATGATGTTCTCGATGATGGCCAGCCGCTCGTCGAACGGCAGGAAGGCCGACTTCATCGCGTTGATGGTGAACCACTGCAGCCGGTGCCAGTCGTAGCCGAAAGCATCTACCAGCGCTGACATCTCGCTGGTCATGGTGACGCCGGACATCAGCCGGTTGTCGGTGTTCACGGTGACCCGGAACCGCAGGTCGGTCAGTAGCCCGATGGGGTGGGTGGCGATCGAGGTGGCGGCGCCGGTCTGGATGTTGGAGGTCGGTGCCATCTCCAGCGGGATCCGGCGGTCCCGCACGTACCCGGCCAGCAACCCGAGCTTGGCCGAGCCGTCCTCGCCGACGGTGATGTCGTCCACGATCCGGACGCCGTGGCCCAGCCGCTCGGCACCGCACCACTGGATGGCCTCCCAGATGCTGGGCAGCCCGAACGCCTCGCCCGCATGGATGGTGAAGTGCGAGTTCTCCCGCTGCAGGTACTCGAACGCGTCCAGGTGCCGGCTGGGCGGGAAACCCGCTTCGGCACCGGCGATGTCGAATCCGGCGACCTCGCGGTCCCGGAAGGCCACCACCAGCTCGGCGATCTCCCGGGAGCGGGCGAACTGCCGCATCGCGGTCAACAGCGCGCGCACCCGGATGCCACGGCCGGACTGGGCGGCGATCCTGCTGCCCTCGGCGAAACCGTCCAGCACCGCCTGCACCACCTCCGGCAGGGTCAGGCCGCGCTCCAGGTGCTGTTCCGGCGCGAACCGGACCTCGGCGTACACCACGCCGTCGGCGGCCAGGTCCTGCGCGCATTCGGACGCCACCGTGATCAGCCCCTCACGGGTCTGCATGACGCCCAGCGTGTGGTCGAAGGTCTCCAGGTAGCGCACCAGCGAACCGGAGTCGGCCGCCTCGGTGAACCAGCGGCCCAGCGCGCCGGCATCGGTGACGGGAAGCCTGTCGTACCCGCATTCGCCGGCCAGTTCCACGATCGTGGCGGGTCGCACGCCGCCGTCCAGGTGGTCGTGCAGCAGCACCTTGGGTGCGGTCCGGATGGTGTCGGCGGAGAGCGGGGTCGGCATGGACCGACGCTACCGCAGCCGCTGCGCCGGTCAGCCCCGAATGGTGTCCAGCACGATCGCTCGGCGCGGCACGTGGCCGCCCACCGGCACCACGTCCACCGCCCGGCGCAGTTCGGCCAGCGCGGCCGGGATGCGTTCCGGGGTGTCCGTGTGCAACTCGAACAGCGGTGCGCCCTGGGCGATCTCGTCACCGGGCTTGGCCAGGCAGATGACACCGGCGGCCGCCTGCACGGCGTCCTCCTTGCGCGCCCGGCCGGCGCCCAGCCGCCAGGCCGCCATGCCGACCGCCATCGCGTCCATCCGGGCCAGCACTCCCCCGGCCGGTGCGACGACCGTCTCGGTCTCCTTCGGGGTGGGCAACGGCGCGTCCGGATCGCCGCCCTGCGCGGACACCATGGACCGCCAGGCGTCCATCGCCCGGCCGGAGGCCAGCACGTCCCGCGGATCGACGGACAGCCCGGCCAGCGAGACCATCTCCCGGGCCAGCGCGATCGTCAGGTCGACCACGTCCCGGGGGCCGCCGCCGGCCAGCACCTCGACCGCCTCGGCGACCTCCACCGCGTTCCCCACGGCCCGGCCCAACGGGGTCTCCATGTCGGTAATCAGCGCCGAGGTGCGCACACCGGCGTCCGCTCCCAGCCGCACCATGGTGCGCGCCAGCCGGGCGGCCGACGTGGCGTCCTTCATGAAGGCACCCGAGCCCACCTTCACGTCCAGCACCAGGGATGCGGTGCCCTCGGCGATCTTCTTGCTCATGATCGACGCCGCGATCATCGGGATCGACTCCACCGTGCCGGTGACGTCCCGCAGGGCGTACAGCTTCCGGTCCGCCGGCGCCAGGTCCGCGGACGCCGCGCAAATCACCGCCCCGACCCGGGACAACTGCTCCCGCAT
>DASSTH010000134.1:0-10697 GCA_035708025.1 Nakamurella sp.
TGGGCCTGCACAAGCGGGTCGACGGTGTGCTGGGCCTGGCGCTGCCGCACGAACTGCGCGCCGGGGTGATGTCCCGGGTGCCGATCGTCACCGTCGGCACCTCGACCCCCGGCATCCCGGGAGTCCAGGTGGACGACACCGAGGTCGGTTACCTCGCCACCCGGCACCTGCTGGAACTCGGTCACCGGCGGATCGCCTTCCTCGGCCTGGATCCGGATGACGTCTACGGGTTCAAGGTGGCCGCCGACCGCTACGCCGGCCACTGCAAGGCGCTGCGGCAGGCCACCCTGGCGCCGGACCCCGACCTGGTGGAGACCACCGGGTTCGAGGTGGAGGCCGGCGAGGCGGCGCTGGAGGAACTGCTGGCCCGCGCCGACTGGGATCCGGCGCGGTTGCCCACGGCGGTGGTCGCGGTGAGCGACGAGGTCGCCATCGGGGTGATCTATGCGGCCCGTCACCGCGGCATTCGGGTACCCCAGGACCTGTCCGTCATCGGGGTGGACAACCACGACATGGCAAGGCTTTTCGACCTCACCACGATCGCCCAGCCGGTGGCCGAGCAGGGCCGGATCGCGGCCGAGATGCTGTTCGACCTGATCCGCTCCGGGGCGCGCCCGGATCCGGCGGTGGTGCGACTGGCACCGGGGCTGATCGAGCGCAACACCACGGCCCCGCCGCGGGCGGACCGCTGATCCGACGGATCCGGCCGGCACCACCGGGGTACCGGGCGACGGGTGCCGATCAGCCGAGCAGTGAGTCCACCATGTCGTCGACCAGTTCCCGGTAGCTGGACGCGTCGGCCGCGGCATCCAGCGCCGCGTCCATCTCGGCGTCCGAGGCGGTGTCGCTGGCGATGGCGTACACGCTGGGGCTGATCACGATGACGGTGCCGCCGATGCGCTTGCGCACGGCCCCGGCGACGTCCGACAGGTGCCCCTCGACGTCGTCCTTGAGCACCACCACCGACAGTTCCAGCCCACCGGACCGGGCGCGTTGCACCGGGTCGGCGAGTTCCGCCGCATCGGTCTCGGTCACGCCGCGCTCCACCGCGATGTGGTCGTCCTGCAGCGCGTCCACCACGCCGTCGATGTCCACGCCCTGCACCGATTCGCCGGACGGTGATGCGCTGGTGGTGACCCCGGCACCCTGCAGGGCGGCGTCCACATACCTGGTGACGGCGTCCAGGTCGCTGTCACCCTGGGCGGCCGCCTTGGTAGCCGCCGACCGCTGGTCGTCGGTCAGCTGATCGCTGCGGGAGCTGATGATGGTCGGGCTGAGCACCAGCAGCGTGCCGCCGGTCTCGGCGAACACCCGGTCCGCGACCGTGGAGGTGTCATCGTCGGCGATCGTTGCGCCGATCGACACCACCCACAGGTCCAGGCCCTGCGCGCGGGCGTCGTCGGCGGCGGTGGCCAGTGCCGACAGGTTCGCCTGCGACTTGACGCCCGCCACATGGTCGGTCTGCAGGTCCTTCAGCACGTCCCGGATGTCGATCCCGGCCACCGTGCCGCCCGAGGTGCTGCGACCGGTGGTCGCGGAGGTGCTGGAGCGGGCACTGGAGGTCCGTGACGAGGTCCCGGTGAGCGGGGGCATCGGCCTGATCTCGCTGCGCGAGGTGGACGGGCCCGGTGCGGTGCTGGTCGCCGCGCTGGTGGTGCGGTCCGCGGTCGTGGTGCGGCCCGCCGTGCTGGTCGGGGTGGTGGAACCGGCCGATGTCGTGCTGGCAGCGGAGAACGTCGTGGCGGCCCGCGGTGACCCGGCGACGGTACTGGCGCAGCCGGCCAGCAGCAGGCTCAGGGCGGTCGCGGCGGCGGCACCCGCCCGCAGCGGCCACGCCGCTCGCCTGATCATGGATCCGTCCCCTTCCCGCTCGCACGCGCCGGCGCACGCGGAACCGCCGGGCCCCGAACCCGTCCCCCGGACGGGCGGATCACGCAAATGGTACCGGCCGGCGCCGCCCGGCTCGGGCAGTTTGGGCAGACCACGGCGATTCCCCCGCGCCGATCTTGGCGGGCCGCGGGCTGCGATGATGGGGGCATGCGCGGCTGGTTCCTGGCGGGGGTGGCGGCGGTGGCCGCATCCTGGGCACTGTGCTGCGCGGTGCAGGCCGTGGCCGGCGACCCGCTGCCGCCGCAGATCTCCATCTCGCAGTACGGGGTGGGCGAGCACGGGTGGCTGTTCAGCCTGTGGATGCTGACGGTGGCGGCCGGGCCGTGCCTGCTGTACCGGTACCGGCCGGTGCGCGGGCTGGGCGCCGGCTGGTGGCTGCTGGTGGGCACGGTGGGCACCGCGGTGATGGCCATCGTGCGCACCGATCCCGGTGGGCTGCAGCAGTCGGTGAACGCCAAGATCCACCTCGGCGGATCGGTGCTGGCGCTGGCCGGGTTGCCGATCGGGATCATGCTGGCCCTGCTGGCGGCGGCGCCGATCTGGCGGCGGACCGCGATCGGCCTGGTGGCGGCCAGCGCGGTGGCGCTGGAACTGCTGCTGGTGTCCGCCGCTGGTGTGGACACCACCGGTGTCGGGGCAACTACCTCCTGGGCGTTCTGGCAGTCGGTGGCCCTGGTGGCGGACATGCTGCTGCTGGCCGCCTACGCGTGGGGGTGCCGGACCATTCCGCCGCTGGCCACCGACCCCGAACCCTGGTGGGCGGCGGTGCACGCCGGCCGGGTGTTGCCGGCCGGCATCTCCGCCGGGCAACCGGCGGGGCGGGAACCGCGCGACCTGCGCACCGCCGGTTCGCCGTCCTGACCGGAGGACCGGAACGGGAACGAAGCGATCGACCGGAAATGGGGAAGGTGACGGCATGGCAGAGCAGACCACCCAGGGACCGGCGGGCGGGCGGCGCCCGCACGTGGTGATCGTCGGCGGAGGATTCGCCGGGCTGACTGCGGCCCGCGCCCTGCGCGCGGCGCCGGTGGAGGTGACGTTGGTCGACCGGCACACCTACAACGTGTTCCAGCCGCTGCTGTACCAGGTGGCGACGGCCGGCCTGAACCCGGGAGACGTGACGTACTTCCTGCGCGCCGCCCGGATGCGGCAGCGCAACCTGCGGGTGCGGCAGGGTGAGGTGGTCGGCATCGACCCGGCGGAGCGCTCGGTGACCTTCGCCGACGGCTGGTGCGTGGGCTACGACTACCTGGTGCTGGCCAGCGGAGCGGCCACCAACTACTTCGGCACACCCGGTGCGGAGCGGCACGCCCTGGCGATCTATACCCGCGCCCAGGCGCTGGCCGTGCGGGACGACATCTTCACCCGGCTGGAGCACGCCGCCGCGTCGTCGTCCTCCCCGGACCTGGCGATCGCCGTGGTGGGCGCCGGGCCGACCGGCGTGGAGATGGCCGGCGCCCTGGCCGAGTGGCGCAACACCGCGATGGCCGTGGTGTATCCGGAACTCGACGTGCACCGCACCCAAATCGTGCTGCTGGAGATGGGGAACGAGGTGCTCGCCTCGTTCGCGCCGCCGCTGCGCCGGTACGCCGCTCGGGCCCTGCGGGAACGCGGCGTGGAGCTCCGGCTCGGTACCGCGGTGGCCGAGGTCCGCCCGGATGGCGTGCAACTGGCATCGGGGGAGTTCCTGCCCGCCGGTGTGGTGGTGTGGGCCGCCGGGGTGCGAGTACCGGAGATCGTGAGCACCTGGGGTGTGCCGCAAGGCAGATCGGGGCGCATCCAGGTGCAGGGCGATCTGCGCGTGCCCGGGTACGACACGGTGTTCGCCGCGGGCGACGTGGCTATCGGGCCGGACGAGCTGCCGCAACTCGCGCAGCCGGCGATCCAGTCCGGCCGGCATGCCGGCCGGCAGATCGCCAATCTGGTGGCCGGCCGCCCGGTGCAGCGATTCCGGTATCACGACAAGGGAACGTTGGCCACCATCGGACGGCGTGCTGCCGTCGCGGAGATCGAGTTGCCGGTCGGCCCGTCACTGCGGTTGACCGGCACGCCGGCCTGGTTCGTGTGGCTGTACGTGCACATCGTGATGTTGCTGGGCAACCGGAACCGGCTGGCGACGCTGGTGAACCTCACCACCAAGTACTTCGCGCCGTCCCGGCGCAGCAATCCGATCGTCGGTGACGTGCCCATCTACCAGCACCGCAACCCGGCCGAGCATCGCCGGGACCGGCCGGCACCCGCCGGCGCCCGCAGCGGTTGACCTGCCCGGCCGGCGCCGCCGGACCGTACCATCGAGGCATGCCGGAGACACGCTGGTTGGAGGGACGGGAAGCCGACGCCTGGCGCGCGGTGCGCGATCTCGGCCAGCCGCTGTGGACCGCGCTCGGCCGGGAGCTGCAACGCGAGTCCGGACTGTCGCTGGCGGACTACCAGGTCCTGGTGGTGCTGTCCGCGGTGCCGGACGGAGTGCTGGGCTACCGCGAGCTGACCGACGCGACCGGTTGGGAGAAGAGCCGGCTGTCGCACCACCTGACCCGCATGGAACAGCGAGACCTGGTGCGACGGCAGGAATGCCCCGGCGACGCGAGATCGGCCAACGTGCTGTTGACGCAGTCCGGGCGATGCGCCATCGAACTGGCCGCGCCCGGCCACGTGGCGTCGGTGCGGCGACTGCTGATCGACCGGTTGACCCCCGAGCAGATCGACACGCTGGCGTCCATCGGTGAGGTGGTCCGGGCCGCCCTGGAGTCCTGCCCCGACGATGTACTGGGCCCCGGCGAGGCGGTGGGGGACGGCGGTCCCGGGCCGGTGGAGGTCGATTGTGCGGAGGACTCCACGGCTGCCGGGGCCCCCTGACGCCGCGCCGATGTTCGCCGAGCGCGATCTGCGGTGGCGCCGGACGGCGCGGTGCGCTGGGATACCACGATGGGCGACATCCTGATCCTGGGCGGCACGGCGTGGTTCGGCCGGACGCTGGCCGAACGCGCACTCACCGCCGGCCACCGGGTCACCTGCCTGGCTCGCGGCAGCCGCCAGGCACCGCCGGACGGCTGCCGGTTCGTGCCGTCCGACCGCGACCAGCCGGACGCCTACGCGGACGTCACGGACACCCAGTGGGACCTGGTGGTGGAGATCGCCTGGCAGCCCGGCATGGTGCAGCGCGCGCTGGACGCCCTGGCGGCGCGGGCTCGCGGCTGGGTGATGATCTCCTCCTGCTCGGTGTACGCCGACCACGACCGGCCCGGCGCCGACGAGACCGCCGCCCTGCTGCCGGCCGCATCCGGCGAGCACGTCGACCTCGAGGAGTACGGCGGCGCCAAGGTGGCCTGCGAGCAGCTGACCGCGGCGGCCACCGACGGCCGGGCGGTGCTGGCCAGGGCCGGACTGATCGGCGGTGACGGGGACCTGTCCGACCGCACCGGCTATTGGCCCGGCCGGTTCGCCCTGGCCGGGAGCGGGCCGGTGCTGGTGCCGGCCGACGGCAGCGGGTCGGTGCAGATCATCGATGTCCGCGACCTGGCCGACTTCGTGCTGCTGGTCGGGCTCGCCGGGCGGTCCGGGCCGGTGAACGTGGTCGGACAGCGGACCAGCCTGGCCGACACGCTGCGGCTGGCGTCCGAGGCCGCCGTCACGGCCGGATACCCGGCGGCGCAGCAGATCCCGGCGGAGGGCAGCTTCCTGCAGGACCGGCGGGTGAATCCCTGGGCGGGACCGCGGTCGTTGCCGTTGTGGCTGCCGGACCAGGGGTATGCCGGCTTCGGAGCGCACTCGGACCGGCTGTCCCTGGACTGGGGGCTGACCAGGCGACCGCTGGCCGACACGCTGTCCGGTGCACTGCAGTACGAGATCCGCCAGGGATTGGACCGCCCGCGGCGGGCCGGGCTGACCCGCGAGGAGGAACTGGACCTGATCGGCCAGCTGGCCGCCACGGGTGCGGGGGCCGGAACCTGACCCGGCCGTCCCGCACCCGGGTGCGGGCCCGCCGGGGCCGCGCGCCCGGCGCCGGCCCGCTCCATCGCGACGGCGCCCGCCGCGGCCGGCAGGCTCTACCATCGCCCGAATGAACGTCGTCTTCGTGGAGCCGGCCTTCCCGGCCAACCAGCGCCAGTTCGTCCGTGCGCTCGCGGAAGCCGGCGCGACGGTGATCGGCGTCGGGGAGCGCCCGGTCGAGCACCTGGACGACCAGTTGCGGGAGTGGATGTCGCACTACCACCAGGTCGGCTCCGTCACCGATGTGCCCGCCATGACCGCCGCGACCCGCTGGGTCCAGGAGCGGGTCTGGGTCGACCGGCTGGAAGCCACCGTCGAGGCGCACACCATGCCAGCGGCGCAGGTCAGGGAGGCCTGCAGCATCCCGGGCACCAGCGTGCGCACCGCCTGGCTGTGCCGCGACAAGCCGTCGATGAAGCAGGCATTGCGGGAGGCGGGGATACCCACCGCCGCGTCGGCCGCGGTGGCCTCCGCCGATGAGGCCCGCACCTTCGCCGCCGGCGTGGGATACCCACTGATCGTCAAGCCACGCAGCGGCGCCGGCGCCTCCGGCACCACCCGGGTGGACTCGGACGCCGAGCTGGATGCGGCATTGGCCGGGTACGGCGACATCGACTCGGTGGCCGTGGAGGAGTTCGTGGAGGGACACGAGGGCTTCTACGACACGGTGACGGTGGACGGCCGGGTCGCGCTGGACTTCGTGTCGCACTACTTCCCCAACGTGCTGGAGGCGATGCGCACCCGGTGGATCTCGCCGCAGTTCGTGGCCACCAACCGGGTGGACTCGGTGGGCGACTACCAACAGCTGCGGGAGATGGGCGCCCGGGTGATCGCCGCGCTGGGCATCGGCACATCGGCCACCCACATGGAGTGGTTCTTCGGTCCAAAGGGCCTGCGCTTCTCCGAGATCGGTTGCCGCCCGCCCGGTGTCGGGGCATGGGACCTGTATTCCGCGGGCAACGACCTGGACCTGTACCGGCAGTGGGCAGAGGCGATCGTGCACGGCCGGGTGACCGGTAGGCCGTCCCGCCGGTTCGCCGCCGGCATCATCGCACTCCGGCCGGAGACCGACGGCACCGTCACCGGATATCGCGGCGTTGACGAGGTCGCCGCCCGCTACGGCGAGTGGATCATCGACGCGCACCTGCCCGATCCGGGCACCCCCACCCAGCCGGTGGCCGCCGGCTACATGGCCAACGCCTACCTGCGGATGCGGCACCCCGATTACGACGCGCTGCGCGGCATGCTGGACGATGTCGGCCGCACCGTCACGGTGCACGCCTCGTGAGGATCACCCTGCTCGGGCCGCAGCGGCGGCCCCGGGTGGACGCCGTGGTGCGGTCCTTGGGCCTGACCGGACCGTTCGCCACCGTGACCGCCGGCTGGCAGGAACGGGAGGCCGAGGACGCCGAACTGGACGCGCTGCTGGGTGGCCGGTCGGTGAACCTGGCCCTGTACCGGCGGTTCGGCGAGGTGCTGGCGGCGGATCCGGAGTACGCGGCGGCGGTGTTCCGCCGCCGCGAGGTGCTCGCCGAACTGGCCGCGCTCTACCTGCTGCGGCTGGACCTGGCCGTGCGGGCGGTGCACGACATCCGCCGGCACGACGGATCGCCGGGGATCCGGGACGCCGCCGAACGCGAGGCGGTGCAGGCGATCCGCGACCTGGACGCCGGACAGTTGGCCGCGGTGGGGGAGGTGGACGCCGAGTTCTACGCCGCGTTCCCGCCCCACGAACGCGAACCGGTCGCGGCGCATCGCGCGGAGATCGCCCGGCTGCTGTCGGGCTGCCCAGCGTTCGTGATGGCCGGCGGGCACGTCGGGGTGCTCGCCGAGACGCTGCACCTGTTCAACATCGCCGCCATGCTGCACCGTGCCGGACCGGACCTGGTGGTGCTGGCCTGGTCGGCGGGGGCGATGTCGCTGACCGAACGGATCGTGTTGTTCCACGATCGCTCGGCACACGGGCCGGCGGTGGCCGAGATCCACGGCCCGGGGCTGGGTCTGGTGCCGGCCCTGGTGGCGCTGCCGTCGGCGCACCGCCGGTTGCGGATGGACGACCACGGGGCGATGAGTGTGCTCGCCCGCCGGTTCGCACCGGCCCGCTGCCTGGTGCTGGAGGCCGGTGACCGGGTCGACCTGGCCGCGGACGGCGGCCTGCCCGCCGGTGCCGCCGTGCTGGGCGCGGATGGCCGGGTACAACAGCCCGATCCGGCGGGCGAGCAGCGCACCGCGTCGTGCGGGGCCGGCTGATGGCGGGACGCCGGTGAGCATCGCTCCGGAGCGGCGGCCCGGCCGCAAGCTCGCCATCACCCGGCTGCGGGAACGCCGCCCGCTGGACGCCGCGGCGATCGACAGGTTCCTGGCCCGCCACCAGGTGCCGATCGTGGAGGGCGCCACCTGCACCTTCCTGTACCGCGGCGCGGCCGATTCGGTGCAGTTGATCCACCGGGTGGTGGGTCTGCCGGAACGGCTGCCGCTGCGGCAGGTCCCCGGCACCGATCTGTGGTATCTGCTGCTGGAACTGCCGGACACCTCGCGGGTGGAGTACCAGCTGGAGGTCGCCGCCGGAGGCGAGTCGCGGCGCATCAATGACCCGCTCAACCCGCACCGCTCGCACAGCCCGATGGGTTCCTCGTCGGTGTGCTTCGCCCGCGGATACGTCACCCCCGAGTGGACCGAACCCGACCCGGAGTCCCGGCCCGGTGAACTGATCGACATGCCCATCGCCAGCCGGGCGCTGCGCCGCGAGTCCCGCTGCCGCGTGTACCTCCCGGCGCGGTTCCGCACCAGCGGCCGCTATCCGTTGCTGGTGGTGCACGACGGGTCGGACTTCCTGCAGTACGCCGCGGCGAAGACCGTGCTGGACAACCTGATCCACCGCTTGGACCTGGCCGAGACGATCGTGGCGTTCACCGATCCCGGAGACCGGCTCACCGAGTACGCCAACTCCGCCGCCCACGCGCGGTTCGTCACGCACGAACTGATCCCGGCCCTGGAGCGGGCGTTCCCGCTGGCCGCTCAGCCGTCCGCGCGGTGCCTGCTGGGGTCCAGTTTCGGCGCGGTGGCAGCGCTGTCCACGGCGTACCGGTACCCCGGGATCATCGGGTCCCTGGTGCTGATGTCCGGCTCCTTCGTGTTCACCGACATCGGCGACGACCATGAGGGCGGCCCGGTGTTCGACCCGGTGGTGCGGTTCATCAACGCCTACCGGCGCCGCCCCCGGCACGTCGCGGACCGCATCTACGCCACCTGCGGGGTGTACGAACCGCTGATCGTGCCGAACCGGTCGATGGTCCCGGTGTTCGAGGCGGCCGGCATGACGGTTCGCTACACCGAGGCCCGGGACGGCCACAGCTGGGAGAACTGGCGGGACCGGCTGGGCGACGCGCTGAGCTGGATCTACCCGGGACCGCAGAAGTTCGTGTACGAGTAGACCGCGGGCGCGGTTCCGGCGGGCGTTCCGGCGGGCGTTCCGGCGGGCTGCGGAGGGAGCGAGGGGACGAGGGATGAAGGCCGTCGAGACGTGGCATTCCGAGCGGCTGCACCGGCCGATCACCCTGGCCCGGTGGGGGACCTTCGGGACCCCGGTCCTGGTGTTCCCGACGGCGGGTGGTGACGCGGAGGAGATCGAGCGGATGGGAGTGCTGCGCGCCTGCGGTCCGCTGATCGAGGCCGGTGCGGTCAAGCTGTATTCCTGCGACTCGCTGGCCGGCCGGGTGATGCTCACCGAGGAGGGATCCCCGGAGTTCCGGGCGGCCTTCCTGTCCGCCTTCCACGAGGCGGTGCGGCACGAGGTGCTGCCGGCGATCTGGGCGGACTGCCACGGCCCGTTGCCGGTGCTGGCCGCCGGCGCGTCCATCGGCGCCTTCAATGCGGTGGCGGTGCTGTGCCGCTACCCCGACGCGTTCCTGGGTGCGGTCGGCATGAGCGGCACCTACCGGGTCGAGCGGCACTACCCGGTGTGGACCCAGGACCTGTTCTACTCATCCCCCCTGCAGTTCCTGCCCGGCCTGCACGGCACGGCGGTGGAACTGCTGCGCGAACGCATGGTCGTGCTGGCCTCAGGGTCCGGCGCGTGGGAGGACGTGGGCGAGTCCTGGCGGATGGGAGAGGTGTTGGGCAGCAAGGGGATTCCCAACCGGGTGGACGACTGGGGGCCGGACTGGCCGCACGACTGGCATACCTGGCGTGCGATGCTGCCGCAGTACCTGCAGGAGCTGGGCTGACCGCGGCCCCAGGGGGTGGGACCGGGCGGCCGGCACGGAGCTGGACAGTGCCGGCGCGGCTCGCCCGGACGCCGTCCGGCGCGGGACCGGCCGTGCCAGTACCGATCCCGGTGGGTGGGCGAGCATGGCGACCGCGAACGGCATGTCAGGTCCCCGCCCCTGTGTCGCCGGGTGGTCCCGCGGGCCCGCCCGGCGCTGCGAACCGGTTCTGCGCGGCGGATGCGGAACCGCCGCCCGCGGGGGGCGCGGGTGTATGTCGCCGCAGCTGGGCGGCCAGCTTCCGGCGGGCCACCTCGAGCAGGGGCCCGACAGACTCCGGGTCGATCTCCAGCCGCTCGGCGATCACCTGTTCCGGCGCGCCCGCATCGGCCAGGAACAGCGCCAGCGCGTCGTCGCCCGGGAGGGCGGCCATCGCGGCGGCGTACTCCATGGACGGTACGATTCTCCGGCCCGTCCCGCCGCAGTACCGCAATCGACTACCTGGATCTCGGGCCTAGCGCCGGATCGTCCGCCGCCGGACTGGTCCGACCGTGGTACGCACCACTCGTCAGTGGACCGGCCTACGTCGCACGGACGACACCCCGTTGCCCT
>DASSTH010000135.1:0-4277 GCA_035708025.1 Nakamurella sp.
GCGAACCTGCTGGGCGAGTTGGAGCAGTCGGCGCGGCACGTGAGCGACACGCTCGCCGCCCTGCCACCCGATCTGGTGCGCCGGGACGGAGGAACCGTCTGGACCTCGGTGAAGTTGTTGCGCCGGCTGGCCTGGCACGAAGCAGGCGAGCTGGCAGTCATGCAGGATCTGGCCCGCCGCTTCTCGAGCTCTGCGCCACCGGCTTGACGCCCCTCGCCAGCCCCCTTGGCCATCGTGGCTCTCGCACGACCGGCCACCCCTCGAGGTGTAGCCGCTTAGCGGTGCGGCAGCGTCGCATCAGGCACGTCGCGGACGCACCGCTCCCGCGGCCGCGTCAGACGCCCGGCGCCCGGTGGTTCGCCGGGACGCGGCACCGGGTGAACAATGCGACGGTGACGAAGCCTCGGAGGACTGCCCTGGCGGTCGGCCTGGTCCTGATCGCGCTGACCGGAGGATGCACCGGGGCCGGTGGTGCGGACAGCGGCCGCACGGACACCGGCTCACCCGCCATCGACGCCGGCTCCGCCAGCACGACCGCCTCCCCCCTTACGCCTCCGACCCCGGCGGGCCCGTCACCGATACCGCTGGTGGTTCCCGGCCAGCCCGGCCTGGTGGTGGGCCACCGCGGCAACGCGGCCGGTGCCCCGGAGGACACCCTGGTGTCGGAGGTGTCGGCGCAGAAGGTCGGTGCGCGGGTGCTGGAGTTCGACCTGCACATGACCTCGGACGGCGTGCCGGTGGTGATGCACGACGACACGGTGGACCGCACCACCGACGGCAGCGGCCGGATCGACGCGATGACCCTGGCGCAGATCCAGCAGCTGGACGCCGGGTCGTGGTTCTCCCCGGCCTTCGCCGGCACGCCGGTGCCCACGTTCGAGCAGATCCTGCAGTTCGCCTCCACCACCGACGCGATCATCCTGCCGGAGCTGAAGGAAGCCGTGTGGACCGACGAACAGGTGCGCACCGTCGCCGACCTGATCCGCAAACACCACATGGCGGATCGCACCATGTTCCAGTCGTTCTACCTGCCGGTGCTGCAGACCGCGCAGCGGGTCGCCCCGGACATCGCCAGGGCGGCGCTGGTGACCGATGCCCCGCCCGACCCGGTCGGGTACATCACCTCCTTCGGCGGGCAGGGGCTGCTGCCACAGAACACGGCCGTGACGCAGGATCTGGTGCAGACCCTGCACCACGCCGGCCTGTCGATCATGGTGTGGACCGTCGACGAGCCGGATGAGTGGTCACGGCTGACCGAGCTCGGCGTGGACGGGATCATGTCCAACAACCCGGCCGCACTCTGGGGGTGGCTGCAGCGCTACCGTCAGGACCGGTGAGTACGGATCGGGCGGTGACGGGATGACGGGGCCGGAGCGGCGGCTGGCGGCGCTGGCCGACGCCGTGCTGCTGCCCTGTTTCGACGGCACCAGCGCCCCGGACTGGGTCCGCCGGCGGGTGGCGGGGTCGCTGGGCGGCGTCTGCCTGTTCGCCCGCAACATCGCCGATCCCGAGACGGTGCAGGCGATGACGTCGTCGCTGGCGGCCGAGCGGGACAGCGTGGTGATCGCCATCGACGAGGAGGCCGGCGATGTGACCCGGCTGGACGCGGCCACCGGATCGCGGTTCCCCGGGGCCGCCGCACTGGGCCGGGTCGACGACCCGGACCTCACCGCTCGCATCGCCGGCGAGGTCGGGCGTCTGCTGGCGGCGGTGGGCGTGTCGGTCAACTTCGCGCCGTGCGCCGATGTGGCGGTCGACCCGGCCAATCCGGTGATCGGCACCCGGTCGTTCGGCACGGAACCCGGCCTGGTCTCCCGGCACACCGCCGCCTGGGTGGCCGGGCAGCAGGCGATCGGCGTGGCCGCCTGCGCCAAGCACTTTCCCGGTCACGGCCACACGTCCGCCGACACGCACCGCACCGCCGCGGTGCTGGCCGGCGACCTGGACACCCTGATGGCCACGGCGATCCCGCCGTTCCAGGCGGCCATCGCCGCAGACGCGTCCGCCATCATGGTGGGGCATCTGCTGGCTCCCGCCGTGGATGATGTGCCCGCCACCATCTCCCGCCGGTGGATCACCGAGATCCTCCGTGCCGCACTGGGGTTCGACGGGACGGTGGTGACGGACGCCCTGGAGATGGCGGCCCTGGCCGACGGCTACGGCATGGCCGGTGGGGCCGTGCGCGCGCTGGTCGCGGGTGCGGACCTGCTGTGCCTGGGTGGCGACACCATGGCGGGCGAAGAGTTGGATGCGGTCCGCGACGCGATCGTCGATGCCGTGCGCACCGGCCGGCTGCCGGAGGAACGCCTGGCGGATGCGGCCGCGCGCTCGGCCCGGCTCGGTGTCTCGGGGGTTCGCCCCGCTGCGGTGACGGGCATGCCCGAACATGTGTCGATCGCGGGAAGGGCGTCGACCAGGCAGACCTTCGAGCGGTGGGATCCGTCGCTCTCCACCGAGGTGGCCCGCCGGGCGCTGCAACGGGCGGGACCGCTTCCGGCAGTGCACGAACCGATCCTGGTCGTGCGGTGCGAGGCGAGGGCGAACATCGCGGCCGGCGCGATTCCGTGCGGCCTCGCCGGCCTGCTTCCCGGCGGCGTGGCCGAGGTGGTGGTGCGACCCGGCGAGGACGCGCCCGCGGACGAGGCGCTGACCACCGCGGGGACGGTGCTGCTCATCACTCGTGACCGGCATCGGCACCGCTGGATGTCGGACCTGGTACGGCGCGTGCGGGAACGGCGTCCGGACGCCGTCCTGGTGGAGATGGGCAGCAGCGGCGTGGACCCGTCGGACGCGCCGGCGGTGGCCGGCTACGGCGCGACCCGGGCGATCGCCATCGCGGTAGCCGAGGCGCTCACCACTCCGGCAGAGGGCCGGCAATAGCGCTCCGCCTGACGCGCACGCGAAATCGGCGCTGACGAAAACCCGGCCCGACGATCTACCCTGCCGACATGCCGGCATCGGGTGGGGGGCGGACCGGGCTGTTGTGGCTCTCCCAGGCGGTGTCGGCACTGGGGACCAGCGTGTCGTCGCTGGCGTATCCACTGTTGTTGTTGGACGTCAGCGGATCCGCGGTGGCGGCCGGGGCGGTGGGGGCCATCGTCGCCGGCGTGGGGCTGGCGGTCCGGGTCCCGGGTGGTGCGCTGGCCGACCGGTGGCCGGGCCCGGCGCTGCTGATGGTCTCGGACGCGGTGCGCGCCGTGGTGCTGGGTGCGCTGGTGGTCGCCGTGCTGACCGGACACGCGGCGATCGCGGTGGTGCTGGCGGCGGTCGCCCTGGAGGTGATCGCCGGGGCGGCCTTCGGGCCGGCCGAGTTCGCCCTGTTGCGCACCCTGGTGCGTCCGGCGCAGCGGGCCATCGCGGTCGGCCGCATGCAGTCGCGCTCGCAGCTGGCGGGCATGCTGGGCCCCACGCTCGGCGGTGCCCTGTACGGCCTGCATCCGGCCGCGCCGTTCGCCGCGGACGCGACGTCCTACCTGTTGTCGTTGCTGATGATCGCCGCCCTACGGGCCCCCCGGCGTCCACCCGCGACGCCGGGTGATCGCCGTTCGGTCACGGGCGCCTGGCAGTGGCTGCGCGGCCAACGTTTCCTACTCGCGGCCGGGATCTGGATGGCGCTGCTCACCGCGGCGTTCGGGGCGGTGGGCCTGGCCATCCTGTTGTACGCCCGCGACGCCGGCGCCACCCCGTCCGAGCTCGGCGCGATGTACACCATCAGCGCCGCGGGCGGGTTGCTCGGTGCCGTCGTCACACCGGCACTGCAGCGCCGGCTCGCCCCGCGCACGGTGTTACGGGCGGCGGCCGCGGCGGACCTGGTGGCCACCGTGTCGTTGCTGGCGTTGCACTCCCCCTACGCGATCGGCGCAGTCGGCGCCGCGGCGTTCTTCCTTGCCCCGGCAGTCGCCGCGTCGCTGTTCGGGGAACTGGCTGTCCGAAGCCCGGACGAGCTGGCCGGCCGGGCGCAGGCCGTGATGGGCCTGATCGTGGGGCTGCCGGCCCCGCTGGCACCGATCGCGACCGGCGCGGTGGCACAGCTGTGGGGGCCGCTGTGGTCGATCGTGGCGTCGGCGGTCGCCTTCGGTGCGCTGGGCATCGCGGCGCTGCTGCTGCCGGACTCCCGGACCGACTGACCGTCACGGCCCGGCGCACCGACGGCGCCCACCAATTCCGTTGCGTCATGCACAGTGCTCGTAATAACGCACACTCTGCAGGACGCAACGGGGGGACATCAGTCGGGCGCGGGGTGCGGTCGCCGAGAGATGGCGCGGTAGTGCCGGTTC
>DASSTH010000136.1:0-2112 GCA_035708025.1 Nakamurella sp.
ACGGTTCTCCTTGTCGTAGCCGGCGGCCCGGACGCGGAGCCGCTCCAGCAGCTCGTCGTCGAGCACCTGCCGATGTCCCGTCATCGCTGTCCTCCGTGCTGCTCGTTGCCGGTGCGCCAATGCGGCGGGCGCGCTCGCTCCCTCGGGTTGCGAGGATCAACTTCACGCCGACCCGGACGAATCGGGCCGCGAACCATGAAGTTGATCCTCGCGGGCGGAAGTTGATCCTCGCGGGATGGGGGCGGGGTCATGGCACCCGGTGGGTCCAGCCGTCGGTGCGGAACTTGCTGTCCGCCAGCGCCTTTGCCGCGTCGAGCTCGGCGTCGGTGTAGTGCCCCTCCCGGGTGCGATGCCCGCGCCGGAACGACTCCGCGAACGCGGCCATGATGTCCTCCCGCGCCATGCCGGTCTGCGAGCGCATCGGGTCCACCCGCTTGTTGGCGCTGGGGATCCCCTTGTCGGACAGCTTCTCCCGGCCGATCCGCAGCACCTGTCCCATCTTGGCCGCATCGATGTCGTAGGCCATCGTCACGTGATGCAGCACCGCCCCGCCGACGAAGCGCTTCTGCGCCGCGCCGCCGATCTTGCCCTTGTCCGAGGCGATGTCGTTCAGTGGCACGTACCGAGCGGCCACCCCGACCTCCGCCAGTGCCTGCAGCACCCAGGAGTCCAGGAATGCATAGGACTGCTCGAAGCTCAGCCCCTCCACCAGCGACGCCGGCACCACCAGCGAGTAGGTGATGCAGTTACCCGGCTCCATGAACATCGCGCCGCCACCCGAGATGCGCCGGGCCACACCGACTCCCAGCCGCGCGGCGGCATCCAGGTCGACCTCGTTGCGCACCGACTGGAAGGAGCCGATGATCACCACCGAGGAGTCCCAGTCCCAGAACCGCAGCAACGGACCGCGCCGGCCCTCGGCCACCTCCCGGGAGAGCACCTCGTCCAGCGCCATGTGCAGCACCGGATCCAGCACCATCGGCGGGATCACGTCGAAGACGTGGTCGTCCCACCCGGTCGCCGCACCGACCGCCCGGCGCACCGCGATGCCCACCGCCAGCGCGTCGAAGCCGACCATCTGCACGGACGAGCCCAGCGCGGCGGTGACGGCGTCCGCCAGGTGCGTCGCCGACGCGTCCGACGGCATCCCGGTCAGCGCCCCGCCGGTGTCCTCCAGCGCCGAGTCCGGTTCCAGGAAGAAGTCGCCGGAGACGTGCACGTCGGCCAGCCGGCCGTCGACGACCTGCAGGTCGACCGCCACCAGTTTGCCGCCCGGCACCTTGTACTCGCCACGCACCTGGCCACCGTATCCCCGGGTGCGGATCCCGCGCGGCGGCCCCCACTCGAGCCGGAATCGGCGGCAGCACCCGGAGCTGGCGTCAGCCGGAGCCGGCGTCAGCCGGAAACGACCTCCACGGTCAGCTTGGCCGTCACCCCCGGGTGCAGGGTCACCGACACCGGGTGTGAGCCGGTGGACTTGATGTGTCCGTCCAGCACGATCGACCGCTTGTCGAGCGTGGGCCCGCCGGCGGCCTTCACCGCGGCGGCGATGTCGGTCGCGGTGATGGAGCCGAACAGCTTGGTGCCGTCACCGGTGGTCCGGGCGGTGATCCGCACCGGCAGCTTCTCCAGCGACTCGCGCACCTCGGAGGCGTGCTCGGTGCCGCGGATCTCGCGCGCCTGCTGGGCCCGCTTGATGGTCGCGACCTGCTTCTCGGCTCCCTTGGTGGCGATGATCGCCTTGCCCTGCGGCAGCAGGTAGTTGCGGCCGTAGCCGTCGCGCACGTCGACGATCTCGCCGGGCGCGCCCAGGCCGGGCACGTCGGTGGTCAGGATGAGCTTCATCTTCGCAGAGTCCTTCGTCGTCGCCGGATCAGCGGGCCGTCGAGGTGTACGGCAACAGGGCCACCTCACGCGCGTTCTTCACCGCGGTGGCGATGTCCCGCTGGTGCTGGGTGCAGTTGCCGGTCACCCGGCGGGCACGGATCTTGCCGCGATCGGAGATGAACCGGCGCAGCAGGGTGGTGTCCTTGTAGTCGATCGGCTGGGCGTTCTCCTTGCAGAACGCGCACACCTTCTTCTTGATCTTGCGAACTGGCGGCTTGGCCATGG
>DASSTH010000137.1:0-3673 GCA_035708025.1 Nakamurella sp.
CCGGCGCACCCAGTCCGCCGGCTGGGCGATCTCGGCGAGCGTCGGCAGCGTGTCCGGGGACGTCCACACCCGGTTGAAGCCGTCCATGCCGACCCGGGCGACCACCGCGCGCACGAACGCCGCGCCGCGCACGTACTGGGCCATCTTGGTGTCCAGCCCCAGCAGCGAGCGCACCAACCGGTCCAGCGGCCCTCGCCCCTTGCGCCGTCGCTCGGAGAAGGCCGCCCGGATACTCGCCACGCTGGGCACCACCGCCGGACCGACGGCATCCATCACGTGATCGGCGTGTCCTTCCAGCAAGGTCATCAGGGCCAGTAGCGCGTCGAACACGGTGCGCTGTTCCGGGGTCTGGATGCGCTGGATCCAGGACTCGCCGTCCTCGCTGTGCGACCGGCCGCCGCGCACCGCCGCCACCGCGCGGCGCAGCATCTCCGACGGGTCGGTGGTGGCGACCTCGGCGTACGAGCCGATCAACCCCCGGAAGTGGTCGGTCAGCCAGGGCACCGCGGTGAACTGCAGCCGGTGGGTGCTCTCGTGCAGGCACACCCACAACCGGAAGTCACCCGGTTCGGCGTCCAGTTCCCGCTCGACCTTGATCACGTTCGGCGCCACCAGCAGCAGCCGGCCGGCGTCCCCGCCCAGCGGGTCGAACTGGCCCAACACCCGCCCGGACAGGTAGCCCAGCAGCACACCGACCTGCGAGCCGGCCACCGACCGGCCGGCCTTCAGCGGGGGGAGTCGACCGGCCAGCGGAGCGGTCAGCGCCGCCATCCCCTCCGCGGTGGCGGCGATCCACCCGCCGCGATCGACCACCTCCGCCGCCGCGACCGGCAGATCGAGGCCCAAGCCGGTCGTCTCGCGCACCCGCAGCTCCGCCGTGCCGGCCAGCCGGTGCAGGTCGGACACCGCGGCGCGGGCCTGCGCGGCAGTCACCCGAGGACCGTGCGGGGCGAGCCGCTGTCCGGTGCGGACCGCCGCGTTCCAGTCGATCGGGCTGTCCGGCAGGCCGACGGCTTTCTCCCGGTGCTGCACGGCTATCCCGTGCAACCGCAGCCGCGCAGCGTGGCGGCCAGGGCGTCCTGTGCGTAGCGGGTGTCGTTGCCGAGCACTCCGTTGGAGTTGAAGGCGAAGACCAGGATCCGGCCGTCCACGTCCGGCACGTACCCGACCAGGGCGTAGGTGACGTCGATGGAGCCGGTCTTGGCGCGCACCCAGCCGGCGCCGGCCTTGGAATCCGGCTGCTTGAAGCGATCGGCGAGCGTGCCCGACACCCCGGCCAGCGGGAGTCCGGTGAGCAGCGTCCGCATGACCGGGTCCTTGCCGGCCACCGCCTGGCTCATGATCTGGGCCAACACCTCCGGCGGCACCCGGTCCTGGTCGGACATCCCGGAGCCGTCCTTGACCACGACGCCGATGGTGTCGATGCCCATGTCCTGCAGCGCCTGCAGGATGGCCGCCGACACCCCGACGAACGACGGCGGTGCACCCCGCGCGATCGCGACCTGCCGGGCCAGCGCCTCGGCGAGCACGTTGTCGGAGTTCTCCAGCGCCTGAGCCAGCAGGGTGGACAGCGGTTGCGAGGACACCTTCGCCAGCACCTTGGCGTCCGGCGGTGCCGTCCCCTCGGTGATCGGCACGTCCTCCACCCCGAGCGCGCGGGCCAGCGCCTTGCCGGCGGTCATCGCCGGGTCACCGGTGCGCGGGGAGTCCTCGACGGCCGGGTTCTGCCGGTCGCCGTCCACCATCAGCGGCGACATGTGGGTGATGAAACCCTGGGCGACCTGCGCGGTGCCGCGGATGTCCTCCTGCTTCCAGCCGTCCGCCAGGTCCGGGCCGGACCAGTAGGAGGTGTCCAGCAGAATGCTGGTGACCTTCACCCCGGTCGCCTTCACCTGGGCGGCCAGGTCGGCCACGGTGGCCGCTCCCGGGGTGACGGTAGCGGTGCCCTCGGGGCGCGCGGAGAGCGTCACGTCTCCACCGCCGACGAACACGATCTGGCCCGGGTCCTCCCCCTGCACCACCGTGGTGACCAGCCGGCTGTTGGGGTCGGTGGAGGTGAGCAGCGCGGCTCCGGTCAGCAGCTTCATGCTGGACGCCGGGATCTGCGGA
Organism: Nakamurella sp.; assembly: GCA_035708025.1. Taxonomy (GTDB): domain Bacteria; phylum Actinomycetota; class Actinomycetes; order Mycobacteriales; family Nakamurellaceae; genus Nakamurella. The sequence goes on from DASSTH010000137.1 coordinate 2,110, forward strand.
GTGGTGGGGTCCTGTTGCCACAGCGTCTTGCCGGTGACGGGGTCGATGACGATGCCGGTGAACTGGGCGAGTTTCGGATTGGCCAGCGGCTTGGCCAGGGCCTTGGCGATCCCGGCCGGCGTTGGCACCTTGCCGGAGGGTTTCATCGGCTCGATGCGCGCCGTCGCCGCGCTGACCGGCGGATCGGCCACCGTGGTGGTCGGCCCGCCCGGGGTGGCGGCGGTGGTCTGCGTGGGCACGTCCGCCTGGTCGGAGCCGGTGAGCTTGGGCCAGAACACCACCGCGGCTGCCGCCACCAGCACCACGACCACCAGCACGATGCCGGCCACGATCCAGCCCCGCCGGGCCGATCGCCGGTATCTCGCCACGTCCACGTCCCTCCGCCGCCTCGACCACCGCGAGGTCCGTCGCCCTGCTCGTCCGGCCCGGCTCGCGGCCGGACCGGATGGTGTTCGCAACCAGACTAAAGTCTCCGGTCAGGACCGCCCCGGCCGGAACCGGACGGGGCGCCGGCCGAAAGGTGCACCGCGGTGGAATTCGACGTCACCATCGAGATCCCCAAGGGGTCGCGCAACAAGTACGAGGTGGACCACGACAGCGGCCGGATCCGCTTGGACCGCACGCTGTTCACCGCCACCCAGTACCCCGCCGACTACGGGTTCATCGAGGGCACGCTCGGGCAGGACGGCGACCCGCTGGACGCCCTGGTGCTCCTGCAGGAACCGACCTTCCCCGGCTGCCTGATCAAGGTGCGGGCGATCGGCATGTTCCGGATGACCGACGAGAAGGGCCCGGACGACAAGGTGCTGTGCGTGCCGGCCAACGACCCGCGGCAGGCCGACCTGCAGGACATCGGTGACCTGGCGGAGTTCGAGCGGTTGGAGATCCAGCACTTCTTCGGCGTGTACAAGGATCTCGAGCCGGGCAAGAGCGTCGAGGGCGCGAACTGGGTGGGCCGGGGCGACGCGGAGACCGAGATCCGGATCTCCTTCGAACGGGAGCGGCGACGCATCGAGACAGGCCAGGGTCACTGACCATCGGGGCCCGGCCCACTCGCGTTGACTGAACCGCCAGCCGCGCAAATGGGCCCGAATCTGCGGCTCGCGGTTCAGTGAACGTGACGGGCAGGGGTGAAGTACACGGCCCCACGGTGACGCGCCCGCGCCCCCATCGCGATGATGAGTTCACGCCCCTCATCGCGATGACTGAACCGCCGGCCGCGCAAATGGGCCCGAATCTGCGGCCCGCGGTTCAGTGAACGCGTGAGCGCGAGAGATCGCGTGAGCGAGAGGCGCGGAACGGGCGAGCGCGGGAGCGAGAGCGCGTAAGTGCGTGAGCGCGTAAACGCGTGGCCATCTACCAGCGACCGGGGCCGGAGACCTCGCGCAGCTTGGGTCGCACATCCACCAGGTAGACCAGGGTGCCCACCAGCGCGGCGAGCCAGAGGATGGACTGCGGCTCGAACACCGGCCACAGGATGCCCAACACCAGAACCGCCGCACACGCCACGGTGATGCCCACCCAGGTGCCCTTGGTCTGCTTGTCGGCCGCCGCGAATGCGTCC
>DASSTH010000138.1:0-2351 GCA_035708025.1 Nakamurella sp.
GCCCGGACTACATCAAACTCGACCGCGCCCTGATCGCCGGCATCGACGCCGACCCCGGCAAACGCGCCCTGGTCAAGGCCGTCACCAGCTTCGCCGGCGACATCGGCGCCACCGTCATCGCCGAAGGCATCGAAACCGCCCAAGAACTGCACGCCGCCACCGCGATGGGCGCCCAAGCGGCCCAAGGCTTCCACCTCGCCCCACCCACCCCCGTCACCGACTGGCCCGCCCCCTACCGCAACCCAGCCTGGATCACCCTCACCCCCGGAGATCCACCCAGCACTCGCTCAAACTGCGGATCGGGCCGACGTTCGGGCGTACGGAGTGGTAACTGAGCGAGCCCGCCGACCGCACCGATCGGACCCGCCCCCTGGTCGTCGAACGGCCGGACCTACCAACGCCCTGGGGGAGGAACCTCGATCTACCCAGTCGCGAAAGAGCCGGCAGGCCGCCGCGTCCCGGGCAACCCGGGCTCGGAGACCCGCGGCGGGTGCGAGCCGCCGAGCCAAGACCAGGTGTCAGAGTGCCGGGCAACCTGGCGCTGGGTCGGGGTTGAGGTAGACGACGCCGTGTTGGGTGCCGAACCCGTCGGGTTCGGTGATCGTCCAGCTGATCGCCACCGGGATGGCGGTGCCGGTGCCGGACAGGCAGCGCAGCCGGCCGTGGCCGCGGCGCACCCCGGCGGCGGCGGCCACCACCGCCTCGAAGTACACCGCGAGGCTGTGCGGCCGGTCGGCCGGGTGGACGAAGGTGAGGAACGGGCGCCCGACCAGCTGTTCGACCGGCCGGGCAAGTAGTTGGGCCAACGCGGTGTTGACCGCCACGAACCGGCCGTCCTCATCGCAGATGCCCATCGCCACCGGCGCGTCACGGAAGGCGTGCTGCCACACCACCGGGGTCGGGAGCTCGGCGCCTCTGATCACCGGCACTTCCACCTTCCAGACGAGGTGAAACCAGCCCCCGAGATATCTGATTGATGTTAACCAGACGCTGTGTGCACAGCAAGCGGTGGGTAAGAACCGGTTGGACAGGTCGCGCTCTATTTCAAGGCGTTCAACGCCCGGACCGCCAGCGAGACGCTGACACACTCTGGTGCACGTTCGTGAGCCCGCCGCGGCGAACACCCGCCTCGGTTAGCGGGCCGTCGCGGGCGGACGAGCGGACTCGACGCAGTCGTGCCGCCGCGCTTGACAGCCGATGGGCCACGGGTCTAGACCGCAGCTACGACGGCCACGCGCCGCTGGTACGGGGGTCCCGGAAAGGGGCAGCGGCGCGGGCCGTTGGCCCTTGTTCGCCGCAGCCCGAGGAAGCGGCCCGACCCCGCCACGCTGACACGCGCACCGGAGGGTGGCTGGCCTGGTCAGCGCAGGTGGATGATCAGTTCGGCGGGTCGCCAGCCGCATGCTGTTGAGCACGGCACGGTGGTCGGGCGACGAGAGGTCCGCCATGCACGGCTGGCATCGGTGAGCACATCGGTGTCGAGACGTCTGACCGGGCGGTTGCTTCTCGTGGCCCGGTCGCAGTCGGGTCGCGGTCGCCGACGCTCGACGTCGGCTGGCCGACCGACCTTGGCCTAACCGGACCGGGAACGTTCCGCTGGTGGCCGATGGCGGGTCCCCCGCGTGCGGCCAGCAGCCACGTGCGCGCAGAGCCGGCGCGATCGCCGGGCCGGTGGCGGTACGGATCCGTGCCGGAACCGCTCTGCCGCGCGCCCGGCTCGGTGTCGGGCCGGGTGTGCTGCCCGTGTCTGGAGTCGCCTCGGCATGAACGAGGAATGTGTCCGTTCCGGCGTCCCAAGGGAGGTTGAGTAACAGTCACGCACCGGGTAGATAACGATTATGCATCGGCCCTGGACAGCGCCCGTCGGCGCGCTGCGACCCCGGCGTGCCCAGCAGCGGGTTTTGGTCGGAATGGTGGCGGTCGTCGGGGGCGTCGATCAGGCCGCGAAGGCCTGGGCATGGCGCAACCTCGTCCCTGTCCACGTCAACACCGGCGGCGACATGCTGGTCGGCCCGGTGGTCAGCGGCTGGTTTCGAGACCGCGCCACGGGCACCGTGTTCGACCTGCTGGACGCCGCGCTGCTCGCCAGCATCGGCGCCCTACTGGTCCGGAGGCGCCGCCCGCCGGCCCTGCTGGGCGGCGGGGCGCTGGCCCTGGCCGGCTGGGTCAGCAACCTCACCGACCGCCTCGGGCTGCATCTGCTCACCGCGCCGGGCACCAGACGTGGGGTGGTGGACTTTCTGCCCTGGCAACGCCGGTACTGGAACCTCGCCGACCTCGCGATCACCGCCGGCACCGCCGTGTTCGGCCTCGCCCTGATCTGGCACGCGACGCGCACGCTCACCACGCAT
>DASSTH010000139.1:0-5336 GCA_035708025.1 Nakamurella sp.
GATCCGCTGGGCATCCCCCGCGGCACCCCGGTGATGATCAACCTGGTGATCTCCGACCGCACCCTGTTCGGCGACGGCGACGACCCGGCCATCCTGCCCGGCAACCACCCCATCCCCGCCGCCCTGGCCCGGCGCATGATCACCGACCTGGACCCGGCCACCCGGGTGTGGATCCGCCGGCTGTACACCCACCCCGACAGCGGACACCTGGTCGCGATGGACTCCCGCGCCCGCCGGTTCCGCGCCGGCCTGCGCCAACTGCTGGTGCTGCGCGACCAGTCCTGCCGCACCCCCTATTGCGACGCCGGGATCCGGCACGCCGACCACCTGCGGCCGGCCGCCCGCGGCGGGCCCACCAGCCGCCGCAACGGCCAGGGCACCTGCGAGGGCTGCAACTACACCCGGCAAGCGCCCGGCTGGCAGGCGCGCACCCACCCCGACCGGGACCCGCAACAGCCCGGCGCGGTCACCGTCACCACCCCCACCCGACACACCTACACCAGCCCCGCCCCCGACCTCATCCCCGGGCACACCATCGAAATCCACCACCACCTCGAACAGAACCTGGAGATCTACCTCGCCGGGGCCGGCTGAGTTCCTCCGCCCGGTCGCCCACTCCTCCGTGCGCATCTCAGAAACGCTGACGGACAGCGGCTTTCATGCGAGACTGTCCCTGGGGGGCGGGGCCGTTCGGACGGCTCGCCGCGGCTGGGCTTCAAGGCGGAGGTCGCATGGGTCGGACTAGGCGCTGGTCGACTCGGTGCAGCGGTTGCTGCACCTGCTCAACGCCGTGGGAAGCCCGCCGTCGCGTGGATCGCCGGCTGTGTCGCCAATCGCCGAAACGGGTAGCAGTGGGGGCATAGGGGAGGAGTCACCCGGGGGAGAACGATGAGAGTGGGGAATGGGTGGCTGGCCGCACCGCGACGGCGCAGCACCGCACAACAGCACCGCGACCCGCGGCACATCCCGCAGGCTGAGCCGCAGCGCGATCACAGCGTGGAGAACGACCAGCAGTCCGCGGCGAATACCACGCCGTCCGCCGAGCGGCATAGCAAGAACGGGCCGCGGCTACCCAGCGCGTGGACCCGGATGCTGTCCTCCGGTCGCGGCAGGAGAGAGTCCGGCCGGGCGTGAACCAGTACCGCCCGGCCGCCCGATAGCGGGCCGCCCACGGTACGGATCGGCACCACGGATGCCCGCAGCCTGCGCCCCGCGCGGATGGGCGGGGTGCCGGGGCGGACCGGGTGCAGGGACACCGGAGTGCCGAGAACCGCGGGTAACCCACCGGCGGTGACGGGGTCATCGAACACCCCCGCCGCCAGTCGCGCCGCTCTCGCCCAGAGCGCCGCCCGGCGCAGCAGGATTCCGGCCGCTACCACCAGAACGGCGATCACCACGGCGCCGATCACCGCGCCTGCGGCGCCGCTCAGCCCGCCCGGCCAGCCCCATCCCAAAGCGGCCAGGATCCCGGACAACACCAACAGGCTCGCCGCCGCACCAGCCGTGCGATTGCGCACCCGGGCGGGCACCCCCGCGTCGCCCGGCAATGGCTCGACAGAACGCGCCGCGGCCGGCGCCCAGCGGTGGGTGGTCGCCGACGTCGGTGTGGGTGGCGTGGGGTCGGGCGGTTCGAACGGCCGGCCCGCGGCACCCGACGGGTCCGGCGGGGGCGGCGCCGAATCCGGCCCGGGAGGTGGCTCCGGGGAACCCGCGGACGGCTGCTCGGACATGGCCCGTGCAGCCTACGGGTGACGGGCTGGAAGAATCACCGCCCGTGAAGACGTTCGAGTCCCTGTTCGCCGAGCTACAGGACCGGGCCGCCACCCGGCCCGCCGGCTCGGGCACCGTCGCGGCCTTGGACGCCGGCGTGCACGAGCAGGGCAAGAAGCTGCTCGAGGAGGCCGGGGAGGTCTGGCTGGCCGCCGAGCACGAGGACGACGACGCCTTGGCGCTGGAGCTGTCGCAGCTGATCTACCGCCTTCAGGTGATCATGATCGGCCGGGGCATCGGCCTGGAGCAGGTGTACCGGCATCTGTAGGCGGCTGGATCGTGGGCAGGAGTGCCCAGCACCGCCGCCGTCACTGCGCGGTGCACGTCACCGCCGCCGTCACCGCGCGGTGCACGTCACCGCCGCCGTCACGGCACAGTGGCCCTGCACCGCCGCCGTCACCAAGCAGTCCCCGTCACCACCCCAGTCCCCATCACCGCCGCCGTCATTACTCCGTCCGCCGTCGCCGTCGCCGTCACCGTGACCGCCCCGCCATGATCCGAGGATTCCCATGCTGAAGGTCGCCGTTCCCAACAAGGGCACGCTCTCCGAGCCGGCCGCCGAGATGCTTCGCGAAGCGGGCTACCGGCAACGCACCGACGGCCGGGACCTGACCGTGCTGGACTCCGCCAACGAGGTCGAGTTCTTCTTTCTGCGCCCCAAGGACATCGCCATCTACGTCGGATCCGGCGAACTGGACCTGGGCATCACCGGCCGCGACCTGGCGCTGGACTCGCGGGCCCCGGTGCGGGAGGTGCTGGGCCTCGGCTTCGGCCACTCGACGTTCCGGTTCGCCGGACCCGAGGACCGCGACTGGCACCTGGCCGACCTGGCCGGTCAGCGGGTCGCCACCGCGTACCCCAACTTGGTCACCGCCCACCTGGCCGACCACGGGATCAACGCGCAGGTCATCCGGCTGGACGGTGCGGTGGAGATCTCCGTCCAGCTGGGTCTCGCCGATGCCATCGCCGACGTGGTGGGCTCCGGTCGCACCCTGCAGCAGCACTCATTGGTCCCGTTCGGCGACACGATCTGCCGATCGGAGGCGGTCCTGGTGGCCCGCAACGGCGGCTCCCCGCTGTCGGCGCCGGCCGAGCAGTTGACCAACCGGCTGCGCGGAGTGGTGTTCGCCAACCAGTACGTGATGCTGGACTACAACTGCCCGGCGCGGCTGCTCGATCGGGCCATCGCCATCACACCGGGGCTGGAGTCGCCGACGGTGTCCTCGCTCGCAGAGCCGGAGTGGGTGGCCGTCCGGGTGATGGTGCGGCGGAACGAGGCGAACCCGGTGATGGACACGCTCTCGGAACTGGGCGCCAAGGCGATCCTGGCCTCGGACATCCGCTCCTGCCGGCTCTGATCCCGTGCGGCCCGCCGTCGTCAAACCCCGGCGGGCCTTGATCGGCCCCGTTGGTCCGGATCTAGGTCGGCAGCGGCGCATTGGCGGGCAAGCGGACCTCGCCGACCGGCCGGATGGTCAGTGTCTGGGCCGCCCGGCCGACCGGCCCGGAGATGTCGTGCAGCACCGATGCGGTCAGGCCGACGCCGTCCGGCCCGAAGGTCACCGTGGTGTCCAGCCCGATCCAGGGGCCGACCGGCGTGCGCACCAGGTGCACGGTCAGATCGGTGTTGGGGAACAGCACGGTGGTCGGGTCCGCGCGCACCGCGATGCCGTTCGCGGTGTCGATCAAGCCCACATAACGAGCCAGCGGTGACGACGGCTCTCGATCCACCAGGTCGACGTCGGTGCGGATCCATGCCCGCCCACGGCCGGGCTGCCACCCCGGCAGCACCCGGAACTCCAGCGACCGGATGAAGCCGCCCTGCCAGACCGACGAGCCGACCCAGGGCAGGCCCTCCTCGGGGCCGGGCAGTGGATCCATGGCGCCGCCGGCGATCGCCGAGGTGTCCGACGCGGCCAGCCGCCACGCAGTGGCCCGGACCACCACCCGCCCGCCGGCCGACATCTCCGCCTCGACGAGCTCGATGGTGCGGCCGGGGCGGATCACCCGGGCGCGCACCTGGACCTCACCACCCGGGATCACCCCGAGGATGTCGAACGCGACTCGGGACACGATCAGGTCGTCCCGCGGCGCGCACTCCTCGATCGCGCGCACCAACAGGCCGGATACCGGCGCCATGTGTTGGTGTTCCTGCGCCCAAGCACCCTGCGCGTGGATGGTGGACCGGAAGAGTTCGGGTCCGATCTGCTGGTAGTACGCGCGCGGGTCGGTGCTGCCGGAACTCACCGTCCGACCTTAACCGGCGCGGCGGGTCTCGGCCTCCTCCGGTGTCGGTGCGGCCGCCGGTTCGAGGTCGGGCGCGGGTTCCGGATACGGCGGCGTGGTGCCACCGAACTCCGGGCACAGCTGCTGGAACGAGCACCAGTCGCACAGCCGGCTGCGCCGCGGGGGGAACACGCCCGTCGCGGTCGCCCGCTCGATCGCCCGCCACAGGGCGACCACGCCGCGCTCGAACGCCAGCAGCTCCGCCTCGTCCGGGGTGTACTCGAGCAGCTTGGCGTCGCCCAGGTACACCAGCCGCAGCCTGGCCGGCACCACGCCGTGGATCCGGTACAGCATCAGTGCGTAGAACTTCAGCTGGTACAGCACGTCACCGGCGTATCGCTCGGCCGGGGAGTTGCCGGTCTTGTAGTCGACCACTCGCACCAGGCCCTGCGGGTTGACATCCAGCCGGTCGATGAAGCCGCGGGCCGGCACGCCGTCGGCCAGGTCGGCCTCCACCCGCAGTTCGCACGCGCGTGGTTCCAGCCGGGTCGGGTCCTCCAGGCCGAAGTAGGTGTGCACCAGCGACCGGGCGGCGGCGAACCAGGCGTCCAGCTCGTCGTCGGGCACCAGATCGGCCAGCTCGGGGCGCTCCGCGATCAGGTCGGTCCACAGCTCGGGGATGCTGTCGGCCACCGCGGCCTCGTGCCGGGCGGCCGCGGGGCGGGTGAACATCTGCTCCAGTGCGGCGTGCACCAGCGTCCCCCGCACGGCCGCCGGGGCGGGCGGCTCCGGTAGCCGGTCGATGGCCCGGAACCGGTAGAGCAGCGGGCAGGTCTTGAAGTCGCTGGCGCGGGACGGCGACAGTGCCGGTCGGCGAGGCGGCGCGTCGGCCGGTGCAGCGGAGTCGGCCGCGGGGGCGGTCCCGGCGACGGGTGTGACGTCGGATGCCGGCGAGACATCCACCACCGGCATGCGCGTCTGAGTCGCCTGTTCCGTCATGACCATCACCGTAGAAGACGGGTCCGACAGTTCGGCCCATTACGCTCGGGTGTGTGAGCGAAGCCGGAGCGGGCGAGGCCCGTCGCGACGAAGTCGCAGGGCCCGGTCGCGGAGCGCTGAGCGAACCATGGGTACGGAGCGAAGCCGAAGCGAGGCATGCGCCGCGCAGCGGCGCTGAGAACACTGTCGCAGCGGCTCCGAGCGGAGCGCTGAGCCGACCTGGATCCGGGCGTACCGCTCCTCGGCGCCCGCGGCGGTCATTCGGCCTGCGGCTCGGGCGGATCGGCGGGATCCCCATCACCGTCGCGCCGTCCTGGCTGGTGTCCGCGGTGCTGATCGTG
>DASSTH010000140.1:0-2377 GCA_035708025.1 Nakamurella sp.
GGCGCGGAGTTGTCTATGACCCACTGCGTCTTCTCGCCATGTTCCATGGACAAATATCGCAGTACCCATCGAACTCTGCGCCTCCACTGATACGTTTGAGTCAGTCTCACACGGCTGTCATACCGGAACCCAACCGAGGACTCATGGCCCCACCGCCGGGTCCAATCTTCGAGACTATCTCGGTCGCAGGATGCGGAAGCTTGGCTGGGACGCCGCGCACGCGAGCCGCCCTTCCGCGCGCGGATTGACCTTCGTCACCGTTAGGGCAGTCCGGCTTTGATCACCGGGACGCGGGCCCCATCTGGGACACCACGCTCAGCTCAGCTGCGCATCCCCCTGCGTGCGGCGAGCTGAATGACGGTGACCGCGAGGGCGATGGCCGTGCCGACGATGGCCAGGATCAGCAGGATCCGCGCCAGTAACGCCCAATCGAAGCCGGGCCCGAAGCTGAACGGGAACACCTGGTACACCGCGATCAACGATGCCAGCCCGAACGCCAACGTCACGCAGGCGCACAGCTTGATCATCCACGGCGGGTCCCACCACACCTGGATCACGTTGGCGACGATGCCCGCGATCAGCGACGCGTCGATGGCCACCAGGGCCCGTGGCATGTCCTGGGTCAGGAACGGGACGGCGTCCCACCCGGGCCAGCCGTGGATCAACCACAGCAGCACGGCGTTGATCCCCGCCGCGATGACGTACCCCGTTCGGCGGGCCGCCGCCGACGGCCGGCGGGCGGTCTGTATCTGGCTCATCTCTCCTCCGATCCGGGCGCCCCGGTCGGCTCGCGGTCCACGCCCACCGGCCGCCACCAGTCCCCCGGCTGCGCTTCCTGCTGAAGGTCCGGACCGGCCGCCCGCACGAGCAGTTCGTCGCGCCACTGTCCGGGCAGCACCCGGTAGTCGATCGATCCCGGTTCGCTGACCAGTGCCAGCACCCGCCACAGGGATCGGGCATAGGCCTGCGCCGCACCCGGCCCGTCCCACTGGTAGACGCCGCGATAGACGCCCTGCTGGTCGTGCGCCATCCAGAGTTTGGCGACGAACCCGGGGAAGCCGATGAACAGTGGGGTGTTCGCCATGCTCATCCAACGGAACAGCCGGTGCCCGAACCCGCGGACCAGCCGCAGCCGGAACTTCACCACCAGGACGCAGGGCAGTTCGGGCTCCGAACGTTCCAGCGCGGTCTCCCGGTACACGGTCGAGGACGTGCCGTCGGCGAAGCGCACCCGCACCCCGAGCCATTCGCTCGGCAGGCGCACCCGATGCCGCAGCAGCAGCCCGGCCGCCGTCAACACGCAACGTGCCACCGCTCCCCAGGCGGCCCCCGGCGGCAACGGCGTCTGATCATCCACCCGCTGGGAGGCTGCCACCCCGGCACCACCGTCGGCCAGGCCGACCGGTGCGGCCACCGTGGTGGCCGCGGCTGCCCGGCGGGTGTCCTTGCGCGTGTCGTTCGGGGACATGGTGATCACTTCCTCGCCATCGACCGTCACTCCCGAGCGTGCGCCGCAGCCGTTGCCCCGCCCAGTGCCGAACGACCCGAGCGACCGGGGCCCTTCGGTCGATCCGCGGGTTCCGCAGCCTCCTCGGCCGACGACCCGACAGGCCGGGGAGCCGCATATCCCCCGATGCGGGGGCGGTGGCGTCGTACCCTGCACTCGCGCGCCTTGCCGTCGACGAAAGGGCAGCCCGATGTCCGAGCCGGACCGCCGCCAGCCGATCGACCCAGCGGACGACCGCTGGCCGCACGAGGATCCGGATGTCACGCGGGTGGTGCCGCGCCACACCGCCGCTGGCCAGTCCGAATCCGCCGACGTTCCATCCGCCGGCACGTCCGGCGGGTTCACGTCCGAGCCGTCGGGCGGATACTCGTCTCCGCCCCCAGGCGGTTACGGGTCCGAACCGTCAGGCGGATACGAGGCCCCGCCGTCGGGCGGGTACGCGTCCCCTCCCTCGGGCGGATACGCATCAGTGCCGTCGGGCGAGCCGGTCGGCGAGTGGCGGACGGGGGCCACCGGAGACACCGACGACGGCGGACGCGACGAACCCGTCACCGGACCGGGCGAGGATGCCGGCCCGTCACCTGCCGACGGCGCCGACTCGGCGTCCGAGAGGCCCGACGGCGACCGGTATTCGGAGTATTCGTCGGCCGGTGAGGCCACCACCGTGGTCCCGCCCTACCGCGGGACCCCCGGGCCAGACACCGGGTCCGCTCCCACCTCGTACGTCGGGGCGCCCACGGCCGCCTATCCGGGGCCGTCCTCCGGTGGGCAGCCGACATCGACCGGGCAGTCGTGGTCCAGCGGCCAACCCGCCTACGGCGGACCTCCGCCCGGCGGCTACTCCTACCAGCAGGGCGCCGGCGGCACCGG